>JAGXSM010000059.1 GCA_018333725.1 Melioribacter sp.
TTGTAAGCGATGTTCTACCCGATAAGTTTGATGAAAATGTTGTATATGTTTCTTTCAACAATCATAAACGCGATGACTTCAAACCGTACATTTTCAAGAGCGCTGATAAAGGGAAAACATGGAAATCGATTGCCTCAAATCTTCCTGTTAACGGACCGGTTAATACAATCGAACAGGATTTTGTAAATCCGAATCTTTTATTTGTCGGAACCGAGTGGGGATTCTATTTCAGTTTAGATGGCGGCGAAAAATGGATTGAACTTAAAAGCGGATTACCGAAAGTAAAAGTATGCGATATAGTTCTTCATAAACGCGAAAATGACATTATCATTGCAACATTCGGAAGAGGATTTTACATAATTGATAATTACACACCTCTCCGTCTTGCATCAAAAGAAATTATGGACATGGATTCTTACATCTTCCCCGTTAAAGATGCTTTAACATTTGTTCAAATGGGAGGACGTTACGGTCAGGGTTCAACATATTTCAAATCCCCTAATCCCGAATTCGGCGCAACAATTACTTATTATGTAAAAAATGTTCCTAAAACTTTGAAAGCAGAACGAAAGGAAAAAGAGAAGGAATTATTTAAAGACGGCAAACCGATATCGCAGCCATCATTCGACGACCTCCGTGCTGAACAGGAAGAGAAAGCTCCTTATTTCATATTCACAATTAAAGATGAAACAGGATTGATTGTTAAAAAAATTACAAAGTCAGCTTCTGCCGGAGTCAACAGAATTGTTTGGGATTTACGGTACGAAAGTACTGCCCCTGTAATGGCAAGCAATAATAAGTTCGATCCGGTTGCAAGACAGAACAGCGGAATTTTTGTAATGCCGGGCAAATACAGTGTTGAGCTCTCTATGGTTTACAGAGGGGAAGGAAAAAAATTATCCGGTCCGGTTGATTTTAATGTTGTTGTATTGAACAACACAACGTTGCCGGCTGAAAATAGAGCAGAGCTTACTGCATTCCAGAAGAAGGGTGCAGAACTTGTACGAACTGTTATGGGTGCCCAGAGATTTGCAAATGAGCTTGCAAACAAAGTTGAGACTATCCGTCAGACAATCAACAACTCGCCGGGTGCCACTTTTGATATGATGAAGAAAGCCAATTCAATTGCAAAGGATCTGGATGAAATTCAATTTAAATTCAGCGGACCTCCTGTAGCAGCAAGTGCAGAAGAAACGCCTCCAAGAGAAGTTACACTGACCGGAAGATTGAGGACGATGGTCGGCTCACAAATGCGTTCAACATCAAATGTAACTGAAAAGCAGAAGATTGCTTATGATGTTCTATACGAAGAGATTCAGCCGGTTCTTCAGCAGCTTAAGAAAATAAGCGAAGTTGATATTAAAGGATTAGAAGCCGAACTTGAAAAAGCCGGTGCACCATGGACTCCCGGAAGAACACCTGAATTGAAATAGTTAGTGTCGTTTTGTGTTTTAGTGATTTAGTGGCAGGAAACACCTTCTTTTATGCCACTAAAACACAAATGCACAATTATCCACAAAAAGAACCCTCTCTAATAATAGGAGAGGGTTTTTTATTATGCATCCTACTAATTGAATCATTTGTGTCTCTTGCGCTATCGTGCTATTTTAAAAGAGTTATTAGACAAACACATGCCACATGCGGTCATTTATTATGCTAACAATAATTGTGAATATTAATGTAAAACCCGAATACCTTACTGAATTTATCTCAGCAACATTGAAAAATGTTAAAAACAGTTTACTCGAACCGGGTGTAATCCGTTTCAATTTTTGTGAAAACGCTAATGAAGATAATGCTTTCATTCTGATTGAGGTTTATAAATCCAAAGAGGCACAACTTGAACACAAAATGACTCCTCATTATAATGAATGGAGAGAACAAGTTGAAAAAATGATGGCGAAACCAAGATCCAGTATTGTTTACAAATGCGATCTGCTGAATCAATAAAATAATATGAATAAGAAAACAATAAAACCTCTCAACTGGTTACAGCTTGTCTGGTTATTCGGTGTACCAACAATATTAAATTTAATTGCGTGTCAATTTGCAATACCATATTTGGATTCCACTCAGAGTATTCCAATTGAAGCGAGTTACTTTCTTAGCGTCGGGTTACTTGTACTGGCACCAATGTTTTTCGGGGCATTGTATATGAGTGGAAAAGATGCCGGTTCATTCAAGCTAAAAGAAATTCTTGAAAGAATGAGAGTAAAGCGTCTTTCAGGTGCAGATTGGATCTGGACGATTGGAGCATTTGTTGCTCTCTCTTTATCTTCGTTTATAATTGCAAAGGTTGTTATGCCGGCACTGAAAATGGATGCGACTCCTTTCTTTTTCAAAAATATGCCGTTAGATAGTAATCATATCTGGATATTGTATGTGTGGCCGCTCTTTTTCTTCATCAATATTTTCGGCGATGAATTTTTATGGAGAGGTTATATCCAACCCAGACAGGAATTGCTGAATAAAAATTGGACATGGCTTGTACATGGACTCTTCTGGGCTATCTGGCATATTCCAATGGGGTTTGATTTGATTCTTGCGGAAACACCAATATTTTTTGTGCTTCCAGCAGTCGTTCAGATACGTCAGAATACAACAATAGCAATTGTAGTTCATGCTGTTTTTGGCGGATTCGGATTCCTGACTCTTGCATTGGGAGTTGTTCATTAAATTTTGTGAGCTGAATTTTTAAAGTCATTTACAAAGAAATAAATATTACAAAACTCTTCTTAGTATTATTCTGAATTCTTTAAGCGGAAAGGATCAAACAAAATGATAAATAAAGCCAATTCCAAAGCTAAATCACCAAAATCTCAAAACACAAAAAAAGTGTTGTCGCCAGAACAATGTGGAGAACTACTCAGAGTATTGAAAACTCGTTTCGAGAAAAACATGTACCGCCACAAAGGACTTGCTTGGAGTAAAGTTCAGGCAAAGCTGCAATCGAACCCAGCAAAATTATGGTCGCTTAATGAAATGGAAAGAACCGGAGGTGAACCGGATGTTGTTGGCTATGATAAGAAGAATGATGAATATATTTTTTATGATTGTTCTGCTGAAAGTCCAGCAGGACGCAGAAGTTTATGTTACGACCGGGAAGCGCTGGATGCACGGAAAGAGAATAAACCAAAAAATAATGCTATAGCCATAGCCGCTGAAATGGGAATTGAAATATTAACTGAAGAGCAATATAGAGAATTGCAGAATCTTGGTAATTCAGATTCTAGCGTTGGAGGATACGATCCTAAAACTTCAAGCTGGATTAAAACTCCACCCGATATTAGAGAAAAAGGGGGTGCACTTTTTTGCGACTACCGATTCGGACATGTTTTTGTATATCATAATGGTGCCGAATCATATTATGCAGCAAGAGGATTCCGCGGTTTGCTAAGAATTTAAATTTACTGTTACCGAATACCAACGTCTATTGATTATTTGTTACGTATAAACTAAATTTAAAAAAGTGGTTCGGATTTTGGATTGCAGTTGCACTTTTAGAAATTGAAAAGAAGATGAGACGAGTTAACAACTATGAAAAGCTTCATCTATTGAGAACAGCATTAAGAGCAGAACTGAAACTTGTTCAACAAAAAGTAGCTTGATAAATTGAGGAGTCTCTGAATGTCAACTAAGTTTGACTTTATACCAAGATTAATTAAATAGATTAATAAGTTAAAGAAATAATAATGGATAATTCTAGAGTATTTAAAATGTCTTTTGCAAGCGTCTATCCGCATTATATCAACAAAGCGGAGATGAAAGGACGCACCAAAGCCGAAGTTGACGAAATTATTTTCTGGCTGACAGGATATAATCAAAAAACTTTGCAAAAACTGATTGACAATAAAACCGACTTCGAAACATTCTTCAACAGAGCACCGCGAATTAATCCTAATGCTTCAAAAATTACAGGTGTAATTTGCGGTTACCGCGTGGAGGAAATAGAAGATAAACTGATGCAGAAGATTCGTTACCTTGATAAGTTGATAGATGAGCTTGCAAAGGGTAAACCGATGGAGAAGATTTTAAGGAAGTAAGAGACTGCTGAATAAACTATATAAAAAATGAAGAGAATGATATTTATAATACTTACTATATGGCTGAATATTTCAGCGAACTTTTTTTGTCAGTCAAACTATTTTCAAAATGAAAGGAATAATATGGCAGCATCAAATAAAATTGTTCCGCATCTCTGGTTCAATAAAGAAGCAAAGCAAGCAGCGGAGTATTATGCTTCAATATTTCCAAACTCAGCAGTAACTAACGTTACAACAAATTCAGGAACACCTTCTGGTGATGTAGATATAGTAAGTTTTAAACTCTCTGGTGTTGAGTTCGCAGCAATAAGTGCAGGACCGTATTTCCAAATAAATCCCTCCATCTCCTTCTTTGTTTATTGCGGTTCGGATGGTGAGATTGAACGGCTCTATAACAAACTATCTGAAGGGGGAAAAGTATTAATGCCACTCGATAAATATGAGTGGAGTAATAAGTATGCCTGGGTTCAGGATAAATATGGCGTTTCCTGGCAGCTTGATGTAGACCCTATTAATTCCAATCAAAAGATTGTTCCTGCTATTCTATTTGCAAATGATAAGGCAGCACAGGTAAAAAAAGCAGTGGATTTTTATTGTTCAATTTTTCCTGATTCAAAAATATTAATGGAATCTCCGTGGGATGAATCAGCCGGTATGCCTGATGGTTCTCTTCTCTTTGCTCAATTCAAACTGAACGGTTACATTTTCAATGCGATGAGCGGCGGATCAATGAAACACGAATTTGATTTTAATGAAGCTGTCTCATTAATGGTCTATTGCAAAGACCAGAATGAAATTGACTACTACTGGGATAAACTTACCGAAGGCGGGAGTGAGCAGCAGTGCGGGTGGTTGAAAGATAAGTTTGGTGTTTCATGGCAAATTATTCCAGTTGAAATGGATGAGATGATGAGGACAAAAAACAAGGAACAATTAGCAAGAGTTACAGAAGCAATGCTGAAGATGGGCAAGCTTAACCTGGAAAAATTGAAGAAAGCATACAATGGAACTTTGTGACTTGTAGTTGGTGATTGGTACTTAAAACTCTGGGTGCTGGTTACCGGTTGTCCGGGAAAACTCACTTAATAAAAAAGAGAGTTTACTTGATTATATATTCTATTCAAGGAGGGTATAAATTCTTTCCAGATCTGATTCAAGTTCATCAAAATTTACAAATCTTGCTTTCCGTATGTATTCCTTTCTATCAAAGTAAAACAAAATTGTTGGGACAGTAAAAACATTTTTCTGTGCGGCGAGTTCTTTTGCCTCTGCAATGTTTACATAAATGAACTTTATTTTAGGAAATTTATCGGTGAGAAATTCTACCAGCTTCGGTTTAAGAACTTTACATACGTTACAATCGGGCGTGCTCATATAGAATGCCGCAGCAATATTCGATTTAATTACTTCATCAAATTCCAATTGAGTTGTAATTTCAATCGGCATTATAATCACTCTCGTTTTCACTTAAGGCGCGGCAGTACCCAAAAAGCAAATAAACCTTTTCACTACCTAAATGCGATTCTTCCCCGCTCAATGAATCAGCATTTATCACATAATTCTGTTGCGCAATTCCTTTAATATCGGCAACCAGTAATAATGAATACGATTTTGTCCGGTTGAATTCCTGAATGATCTGTTCATTACACAATAATTCAGCGTAGTATTTTACTTTACAATCTGATTTTATTTCGGCTCTGATATAATTGTCATTCTCTTTTTTAACGATACAAATTACTGTTGTATCGATAACAACCGATTTATTTACAAGTTTTTCAATAGCGCTGCACTCGAACGGCTCTGCATTGTATTTTGAGGATAATAAACGAATTGATTCTGCTTTATTATTATTGATTTGATCTAGAGTGGTGTAATCATCCCTGTTTTTTGTACAATTTGATAGCGAGATAAGCGAAAATAATGTGTAGAGAATAAATAATAATTTAATTCCTGTGAGCCCAAATCTTTTCTTCATAGTCATCCTAAAACCGTCATATTTTCTCTGTGCAGCTCTGTGAATCCTTTGTGAACTCTGTGTAACTCTTTACTTATTTACACAGAGAGCCACAGAGAATTCACAAAGTTTAAATACTGCTTTGTGCAACATTAAAACGGATCATGATGAGTGATCCGCAACAACGAGCCATTTACCTTTAATCCTTTTGTAAAGCAAGGTAAAATGTCCTTCTATCGGAGGTTTATCAGGATAATCGAGTTTCCATTTACCTATCATAAATGCTGAATCGGTTTCCAACCCTTCAAGTGAAATTACCTCGAAAGAAAGTTTTCCCATCGCTTCTTTATCGGGATAACCTTTCCTGTAATTCTCTAAAGTCGCGTTCCATCCATACTGAACACCGCGCTTGCCAATAAATCTTAATGAATCCGAATTCCAGTATCCATCCATATAACCTTCAAGGTCACCTTTGTTCCATGCAATTCTCTGCAGTTCAAGAGCTTCAAGAATTTTAGCACGATCAATTTCGGAAAACTTCTGGGCAACTATTACAGTTGATAAAAACATCAAAGCAAAAATAACTTTTCTCATTTCGGCTCGTTAATTTTAAAACGGATTCTTAATACACCGTCATTAAAATCGGTTGAAATAATTCTGAATCCGCCGATCTCTTTCGTCGATTTTGCATGCGGACCGCTGCACAAACATTTATCATAATCACCTATACTGATAACCCTTAGATTATCCCCGGCATCTTCTGGCAGCCGACCAAGAGTAAAATAATTCTGAGCTTCATCTCTGCTCATAAAACTTTCGGTAACGGAAAGATTAAGCTCAATTTTCTCATTTACAATTTCTTCAATCTTTTTTATTTCTTCGGGAGTTAAATTGCGATCGAAGTGATAATCGCATTTCGATTTTTTCTTTTCAATATGCGCACTGAACGCTCTGCCCCGTTTAAACATCTGATCCATTGTGCCGTTAAGCAGATGTTCCGCACTGTGCATCGGGGCATAATAAGATTTAGGGTTTTCGTTGTATTCCATAGTTTATTCTTGCTCTTAATCCTTACTTGTATCCAATTCTCTTCCAAGCAAATGCTTAAACCAGAATTTTACTCTTTCCCTTGTTGCATGCTGAGCAAGCGGCATTCCAATACCATGACGTTGATTGGGATAAAGCATCAATTCAAAGTCTTTATTTAATCTTTGCAATTCAAAAATCAGCTGAATAGAATTCTGCATGTGGACATTGTCATCAATTGTTCCATGAGTAACAAGCATTTTGCCTTTGTATTTATCGACATAACTAAGAACAGAACCAGCTTTATATCCATCCGGATTTTCTTCCGGTGTATCCATGTAACGTTCCGTGTACACATTATCATAAAGTTTCCAATCCATTACTCCGAACTCTGCAATACCATGTGTAAAATAATTAGCAGCTTTGGTAAGAGCGAGAGCGGTTACATATCCGCCATAGCTTCCGCCGGTTATTCCAATTTTAGTTGTATCGATAAATGATTTAGTCTTCAGCCATTTTACAGCGGCAGTATAATCATTCATTTCCCACTTGCCTAAATTACGGTGCATAAGAGCAACACCTTTCTTACCAAAATGTCCTACACCCCTGTGATCAACAGAAATGGAGATAATTCCATTTTGTGCAAGATAACTTTGAGCCATACCCATTGAATATGAATTACGGACTGAAGGTGAATTTGGTCCGCCATACTCATTAAAAATAACAGCATACTTTTTATTCGGATCGAAATCTGCCGGTAGATACCAGATAGCCGGAAGTTCATAACCATCACCTGATGGAATTGTAAAAAGTTCTACTTTAGCAAGTTCAAACTCTTCATTAGCTGGATTTCGTGAATCGCTAAGAGCACGTATCAGTTTTCCATCCAGTGAATATAATTCCGTTTTGGTTGGAGTTGTAACGTTGCTGTATGAATCGATATAATACTTTCCGCCCGGCGAAACAGAAGAGTTATGAGTTCCGGGAACGGTTGTAAGTTTTTTGAGTCCGCTTCCATCCAGATTAACAACAAAGAGATGACGCTCAGTACTTTTCTCTTTCCATCCGGTAAAGAAAACTCTTTTATTAGCTTCATCAACAAGATTGATACTTGTTACTTCCCATTCTCCCTGTGTCAAACGTTTCTTAAGCTTTCCATTCAGGTCATAATAATAAAGATGCGAGAACCCATCAACATTTGTTTTAAGAATAAACCCGCTTTTGTTATTAAAGAAATAAAGATCCTCGAACCACTCAACCCATTCTTTCTGTTTCTCGTTATAGAGTTCCGATTTCTTTCCTGTTTGTGTATCAATATTATAGATAATGATATTGTCCTGTGCACGATTCATCCATTGAACAGTAAGTTTGTTTTCGGGTGTCCAGGTAGGCCATGCAATATAATGATCTGCATTCTCTTCAAAGTCTGTCCATGTTACTTTTCCATCAACAGCATTCGCAACACCGAACATAACATATGGATTTGGATCACCTGATTTTGGATACCGCTGCTTTTCAAGTTCGCCGTGTTGTCCATCGGCTTTTGTAATATAAAAAACAGGCACAGGGTTATCATCAAATCTTAAGAATGCAATTTTATCGCTGTTTGGTGACCACCAGAATGCTGAATACTGTGTAGCTCGTCCGAGGATTTCTTCCATGTATACCCAAGAAGCCCAGCCGTTATATATTAAGTCGGTTCCATCATTTGTTATCTGAATTTCTTTATCTTTATCAATATCAAAAACATAGAAATTATTATTTTTTACATAAGCTACTTTTTTACCATCGGGAGAAAGTTTAGGAACCTTTTCCTCTTTGTCGTCCTGTGTTAATTGTTTGAATGAATTTTCCAGGCGTGAATAATAGTAGAGATTATTTTTCTGATTGAAGAGATAATAATTGTAATCTTTACTCACAGCCGAAGGTCGATCAATCGAGAATCCTTCCGGTAATTCAATTCCACTGTTATCAATGTATAATGATGATTCTCCGGTTAAAACATTTGTCTTCATAAGTTGAGGACGGGAACCGGGTTTTGATGGATCAGCTTTTGTTTCGAGATAATGATTCTCGTCTGCCCAACCTTGAGGACGGGACATCATCATCATTGCCCGCATATCTCTTCCGCCTTCATAAACCTGTTTATAGGTAAGCTTTTTCTTCTGAGCTGTTGAATCAATAAACGTTACCGCCAATAATATTGCAACAAAAAAAATGAATAAAAATCTCCGGTTTATCATGTTAATATTCCTTTTATGTTTTTCAAAGTAGAATCATATTACAGGTAAATAAAAATTGTTTTTATGAATCAGATATTTATCTATTTCCCGGTATCTAAATCCGGTATGTTCATTATTTGATTTCTTAAATATAATTTCCCCAGCAGGACTAAACCGTTTACCAGGCATAAGCTTCAGGTGCCTGTCCACCCGGACCCGGCCAGATTTCATCAAGCTTTTTTAATGTCTCTTCGCTCAATTTAAGTTCAAGTGCTTTAGCATTTTCTTCAAGCTGTTCAACAGTTCTTGGTCCAACTATTGGAGAAGTAACCACCGGATTATTCAGCACCCATGCAAGTGCAACATCTGCAGGTCTTTGATTAATTTCTTTACACAAACTTTCATACGCTTCAATCTGCGGACGTAATTTCTCAACCGACTTTTGCAGCGGCTCTCTTGTTCTTCTACCTTCGGCTGCTTTTTCCAGAACGCCGCATAAAATTCCTCCACCTAACGGACTCCATGGAATCAATCCTATTCCAAATGCCTTGCATGCCGGTATTACTTCCAGCTCAATATGTCTATTACGCAGACTATAAATACTTTGTTCGGATACAATTCCAAGCGAGTGTCTCTCTTGCGCCTTGTAAAATGCCTCGGCTAAATTCCATGCTGCAAAATTACTGCTGCCGACATAAATCACTTTACCTTCGGCAACTAACTGATCCATTGCCTGATAAATTTCGTCCCATGGAGAATTACGATCGATATGATGCATCTGATAAAGATCGATATGATCTGTCTGCATTCTTTTCAAACTATCCTCACATGCTTTCTTTATATGATACGCAGAAAGTTTTGCGTCATTAGGACCATCACCCATTTTACCATATACTTTTGTAGCAAGAACAACTTTATCTCTGCGGCTTTTATCTTCTGTAAACCAGCGACCAATAATATTTTCTGTAACACCCACACCCTTTTCC
>JAGXSM010000060.1 GCA_018333725.1 Melioribacter sp.
AGGTCTCCTGGCTCTTCCGATTTCCAATCGTCTTCCCATCCCGGATTTTGGGACAGTGACATAATTGACTGAAAACTTTTGTATTGAATCAAAAGAAAAAAATCAAATAAAAATCTGTGCAAATCCCCGCTTAGTGGGGTATAATGTTAAATCTGTTTAATCAGTGTGCTATCCTGTAAAAAATATTTTTTCTTTTGATTCAAATACCGGAATTACAGTTGCGGGGCAGCACCGGATTTTAACCGGTTTCCCTATTAAGTCCAGAAACGGACACCTGAAATTCTGTTAAGAACATGACTCTAAAATAGAAAAGTAACTGCTGAGTGGCAAATTATTTATAGTATTTTACCTAATTATAAATTCCGGTATTATGAATTCAATTGACTTTTATTATAAATTGTGTAGCTTAGAATTGAAAATAATTCGGAGTATTGTACGAACCTCCGGAAAATAAATATTACCGAACAACTTCTCAGTTTATCTATATTATATCTGCTGCAAATAACCGGCATACCTGTAATACTCCGCAAAATAATTTAAGAACTAAATAAGGGGGAAAAGATGAAAGAACCGTAACTTAAGTTTCGAAATAAAATGACAATCCTTCCACGTTGATTTTGGAAGAGAAAAATTTGAAAAACCGAATCTTAATATTGTCAAGAATTATAACAATTTTGGCGTTAATGAGTGTATCTAGCTTGACTAGGAGTACTTAGAATAATAATCAAGAACGATTATTGAATTTCATAAAATAGTATTGGAGAATACAAATGAAAAGGAGTCTTATCTCATGCGGATTGTACCTTTTTTTTCAATGTACGATTCTTTTTGGGCAAAGTTATGGTAGCTGGGTTGCCATTGACTCTTTGAATGAAGCGAGGTATAGCCATACAGCAATTCAACTTATTGATGGAAGAGTGCTCGTTGTTGGAGGCATTGGCTCCAATGACCCAAAGTCTTGTGAAATTTATGATACTGTAACTAATAAGTGGTCATTTGTTGCAAAAACAATTTATGAAAGATGGCGACACAAAGTGATCATGCTTGATAGTAAGCGAATATTAGCAGTAAGCTCCCCAGTTACAAAAACATGCGAGATTTACGATCCCATACAAAACATTTGGACTCTAACCGACTCGCTAAAAGCGGGCCGGGTGCTTGCCGAACATGAATTAATTAAATTAAAGGATGGAAGAGTGTTAGTAATTGGTGGTTTGACTAGAGATTACTCTGAAATAGAAAAGGGCACGCTCCGTCTTTGTGAATTATATGATGAGAATTTAGATAAATGGGAAGTGGTAGACTCAATGATTGAAAGGCGTCAATCTCATAGTGCAATTTTATTAAAAGATGGAAGAGTTTTAGTATCGGGTGGAATTAGCTTTTTAGATCCATTAGCAACCTATGAAATTTATGATCCGGCGATAAATAAATGGGAAAGTACAACGCCAATGAATATTGCACGAGAAAGTCACAAATCAATCCTTTTGCCCGACGGGAAAGTACTTGTTGTAGGTGGATATTCGAATAACAATTTATTTCCAACAAGGAGTTGTGAAATTTATGACCCAAATTTGAATAGATGGCAGTTAGTAGATAGTACTCAAGTAGTTGGTTCAGCTGGGGAAGTATTTATTTTGGATGAAAGGAATTTAATTTTAATTGGTGCAAATAGTACACAGAACCTTATATGGGAGATTTATGATTACATAGACTTTAAATCAAAATTTGTTGGGTATTACTTTACAGGAAGCTTTTCAACCACCAAAATCCAATTAAAAGATGGACGAATACTAATAAGTGGAGGTGTAACTACTCCCGATAATTTTCAGTACTTGCCGGTAAAAAAATGCTTTATTTTCGATTTAAATACTAGCGTTGTAAATGAAGAAATTAGGAATACAGCCTATCCTAAGATTAAAGTGCAAAATTATCCCAATCCATTTAATTATAGTACTAAGATCAGATTTTTTTTAGAAAAGCCTTCTTGGGTAAAAATAGAAATTATCAACTTGCTCGGAGAAATAATTGAACAAATAATTGATTCAGAACAAAATGCGGGACATCAAGAATATATTTTCTCGGCAGAAGGTCTTTCCAGCGGTATATATTTCTCCAGAGTTATAATTGAAAATCAAATAGAAATAAAAAAATTATTATTGCTTAAATAGTATCATATGACCAGAGGAGAAGTAAAAAACGAGCAAAAAACAAACAGTAGTGGAAATAAAAAAAACATAATTAAGCATCCATGTTCTTTGAAAAGCTGTTTTTGAATTTAGCTGGCAGAAGATCAATATACTGCTGAACAATTCTTTTAGAGAGTCTTGAAAGATGAGAGATTTTATCGGGGTCTTTAATATCATGATTCCATAAAATCTCCACACGATGATAATCTTTGATATACCGATCGACAGCTTCTTTAGAGTGATTAGTTTTAAGTTCAATATCGGTAAAGGAATATCCTTTGAAGTAGAGATCAAGAATGATGGACTTGTGAGAAAGCCCCGGACCCATATCAAGCTTAGTTCCTCTAGTCATGATGAACTTACCTTCTTTACGTAGAAAGAAGATATCCCGTTTAACAGTAGCCGGCGAAGTAGTAAGCAGCAGAGCGAGGTCTTCATAAGTAAGCAGAGCGCCTTGATCGTAAGTTTGTCTGGTGAGTCGTTCGATGCGATGACGCCGCAAACCGGCAAGACCGTAATTAGCTAAGGCATCGAAGTCGGTATTAATATCCATGAGCCTAAGCCGCACGGTGACTTTGCGAGTAAGTTTAATATGCTTACCCCGGCTGGTTCAGTTGAACAAACAGCTTCATAAGAAACTTCACCGCTAGAAAGAGAGATGTTGGAGTTTTCTTGAAAATAAATAGAGACTTGTTTATAAAAAGCCTCAGCAATAATAGGAGTCAGATTAAAATCTTGAGACAGCTTTTGAATGATGGCATTTTTAGCGTTCTTAGACTCAAGTCGTTTAAGACCGTAAGAATCATGATTATTAATTTTGTCCATTGGAGACCTCTGAATATATAAATGAAATTTAGTCTCCTGTGGTCATTTGACCTAAACGTTAAGTAATAATATTATGTAGTGGCCGGGCATGCCCGACCACTACAATAGTAACAGAAAGCCACCGCATGACCTATTCAAACTGTATTAATTTGTAAACTTACCATGAATTCCCAATCACAAAAGCATTTATGAAAATTATCTTTGAAAAAAATACATATATGACTTATCTTAAGTTGTGAATAAAATTATACTCATAAATCATTGTGCATTCATACAACTTATCAATTCGAAATAATAAAGAAATCCAAATCACAGAGTCAATTAACATAGGAGAAATTTAATGGGCTGGTTCTTTAGAGCATTAAACTCCTCGATCGGTAAAAAATTTGTAATGGCTGTAACCGGAATTTGCCTCCTTCTATTCCTTATCATTCATCTTATTAATAATCTTACATTATATGGTGGACCGGAAATATTCGATACAGTCGTTAAAAACCTTGAAAGTATAAAACCGCTCGTAAGAGTTATCGAACTTGTGTTAGTATTAATTTTTGTGCTTCATATTTTCAATGGTGTGCGGCTCTGGATTGAAAATAAAAAAGCCCGTCCTGTTGGTTACAAGGTTAATGGATCTTCGGAAAATTCCGATCTATTTTCTAGAACAATGTTTGTAACCGGTTCAATCATTTTTATTTTTCTGGTTGTTCATCTAAGAACATTCTGGGTTTCATTCAACCTTGGTCATCCGCTTGCTGCCGAGCATAAGTATTATCAAATAGTTGCAGAAGCATTCAGCGATCCGCTCTATTCAATACTCTATGTAGCGGCAATGATTCTGCTTGGTTTCCATCTCAACCATGGTTTTCAAAGTGCATTTCAAACGTTTGGATGGAACAACAAAAAGTATTTCCCGATTATTGAAAAGTTAGGACTCATCTACACACTGGTAATGGTAATCGGGTTTGCCTCTATTCCAATTTACTTTTTATTTTTCTACGGAGGTAACCTATGATTAAGTTAGATTCCAAAATCCCGAAAGGACCAATCGAAGATAAATGGACAAGTCACAAGTTCAATATGAAATTGGTCAATCCGGCAAATAAAAGAAAGTACGATATAATTGTTGTTGGAACCGGATTAGCCGGTGCATCTGCTGCAGCTTCACTTTCAGAGCTCGGATATAATGTTACAGTCTTAACATATCACGATTCACCGCGCCGTGCTCACAGTATTGCCGCACAAGGTGGAATTAATGCTGCTAAAAATTATCCGAACGATGGCGATAGTATCCGTAGATTATTTTACGATACGCTAAAAGGGGGCGACTACCGTGCTCGAGAAGGTAACGTTTACAGATTAGCAGAAGTCAGCAATAGTATTATCGATCAATGCGTTGCTCAGGGCGTTCCCTTTGCAAGAGAATACGGCGGTCACCTCGATAATCGTTCATTCGGCGGCGCATTGGTATCAAGAACATTTTATTCGAGAAGTATTACCGGACAGCAATTATTACTCGGTGCCTACAGTGCGCTATCACGCCAGGTAGGACTTGGAAAAATAAAAATGTTTACACGGCGTGAAATGCTTGGACTAACTGTAATTGATGGTCAGGCACGTGGAGTTGTTGCCAGAAATTTAGTAACAGGTGAAATAGAAAGTTATGCGGCACATGCAGTATGTCTTGCAACAGGTGGATACTCAAGAGTTTTCTTCCTTTCTACCAATGCAATGAATTGCAATACAACTGCTATTTGGCGTGCTCATAGAAAAGGAGCTTTGTTTGCTAATCCGTGTTTTACACAAATTCATCCAACGTGTTTACCGCTGCATGGCGAACAGCAATCTAAACTTACTTTGATGAGCGAAAGCTTACGTAATGATGGAAGGGTATGGGTCCCGTTGAAACCGGGTGATAAGAGAAAACCGGGAGACATTCCAGAAGCTGAAAGAGATTATATACTCGAAAGAAAATATCCGACTTACGGCAACTTAGCTCCACGTGATATTTCTTCGCGCGCAGCTAAAGAGGCTTGCGATGCCGGTAAGGGTGCTGGCGATACCGGTCAGGCTGTTTATCTCGATTTTGCTGATGCAATTAAGAGGCTCGGTAAAAAAGTAATTGCTGAGCGTTACGGCAATTTATTCGAAATGTATGAATTGATTACAGCAGAAAATCCGTGGGAAGTTCCGATGAGGATTTATCCGGCTCCGCATTATACGATGGGCGGTTTATGGGTCGATTATAACCTTATGAGTAATGTGCCCGGATTATATGTGCTTGGCGAGGCTAATTATTCAGACCACGGTGCTAATAGATTAGGTGCAAGTGCTCTTATGCAAGGTCTTGCTGATGGTTACTTTGTTATTCCGTATACAATTGGCGATTATCTTGCCGGAACAAAATTCCAGACAGTTAAAACTGATCATCCTGAATTCCAGAAAGAAAAAGATGCTGTAGCTGAAATGACAAAGAAACTTCTCTCCATAAAAGGGAAGAGAACTACTGATGATATTCACCGCCAGCTTGGAAGAATAATGTGGAATAAAGTTGGAATGGCACGTAACGAACAAGGATTGAAAGAAGCTATTCAGGAAATACGGGATTTGCGTGAAGAATTCTGGAAGAATGTTAATGTCCCGGGATCTGCAGAAGATTTGAATCAGGCGCTTGAACGTGCCGGAAGAGTTGCAGATTTTCTGGAGCTTGGTGAGTTGATGGCTGTTGATGCGCTCGATAGAAAAGAATCTTGCGGCGGTCACTTCCGTGAGGAATTTCAATACGAAGACGGTGAAGCTAAACGCGATGACGAAAATTACACTTACGTTGCTGCATGGGAATTTGCTGAATCCGGTAATTGGAATCTCCATAAAGAGCATCTTGAATTTGAGTATCTGAAACCAACAGTAAGGAGTTACAAATGAGCGGAAATATGAACTTAACTCTAAAAATTTGGCGTCAGGCTAACGCTAATGCTGTTGGAGGATTTGTTACCTTCAACGTAAAAAATATATCACCCGATAGCTCATTCCTTGAAATGCTCGATATTCTTAATGAAGAACTGGAAGCTAAAGGAGAAGATCCGGTTGCATTCGAACATGATTGCCGGGAAGGAATTTGCGGCGCTTGCAGTCTTGTAATTAACGGAAGACCTCATGGTCCGTTAGCAAGAATTACTACATGCCAGTTGCACATGAGACATTTTAAGGATGGTGATACTATCTGGATTGAACCATGGCGAGCTAAAGCATTTCCAATTATTAAAGATCTTATTGTTGATAGAACTTCTTTCGAAAAAATTATTCAAGCCGGCGGATTTATTTCTGTTGATACCGGCGGAGTTCCAGATGCTAATGCAATTCTGATCTCTAAAGATGCCATAGAAAAAGCTACCGATGCTGCTGCATGTATTGGATGCGGTGCTTGTGTTGCAGCTTGTAAAAATGCTTCGGCTATGCTCTTTGTTTCAGCAAAGGTTTCTCAGTTTGCTGTTCTGCCACAGGGTCAACCTGAGAGGTATCAGCGTGTTCAGGCAATGGTTAAAAAGATGGACGAAATGGGATTCGGAAGCTGCACTAATACCTATGCTTGCGAAGCTGAATGCCCGAAAGGAATTTCTGTACGGAATATTGCACAGCTTAACAGAGATTATTTTAATGCCAAGCTGAAATCGGAAAATGTTGAGGCGTAATAATATATGCTACAACCTTGAAGGTTGAATGCAGACTTTCAAGGATTGTGTTTAGAATCCCGGCAAATATTGTCGGGATTTTTTTATTGCTTACCGCTTCTTTTTAGACTTGAACAATTGAAAACAATTCCTTAGAATTCTCACGCAATTTACTTCTACTCTTTAAATATTACTCCTGGGGACAATACTTACTAACATTCTCGCTGTAAATGAAAATTAATTTCTTCTACTTCAAAATAAAATAAATTATAGAATAAAAGTTAAGAGATGGGTTAACCATTAACTTTTGATGTAATCTGTTGACATCAAAATATTTATTTATTCAGAAAGCTATTTGAACAAATGGAGGTGAAGAATGAAAAAGAAGTTTAAATAGATTTTCTCCGCTATGAAATGATTTATCATTATTTGGTGAAAAATTATATTTTAATACTTTTAGGAAAAGTAATCATGATAAAACATATAATTACTTTATGGACAAAAAGAAATAGTACCATAAAAGAAACGTATAAGAAAGCATTACTTAACTATGCCCTGTTATTAATTACACTGTCATTTCCAATTTTATTGTCATTAAGTTGTGAAAATTCATTAGAACCTGATCTTCCAAATAAATCAGAAATTTCCCGAGGCATACTACCATTAAAAGTTGGCTATTATTGGATTTATAGAGATTATGACCTAAAAGCAGATGGAAGTATAAACGAATTCATACCTTATACGGAATTTAAGTATTTAATAAAATCATCTTCTTTGATCACTGTAGATAATGCAAGCTATGTAGTATTTGACCGAACATGGAAATATACTAATAGTGAAAATTACAGTACTTCAGAATGGTTATTTAGAAATTTCGATAATGGGCTTTATACGATGGGCGGAAAGATGCCGACGGATTCTATCTTTACCAAATTGTTAAAGTATAAGTATCCTGTTCAAAAAGGAGAAAGCTGGGGAAGCCCGAATTTGGTTTATGATCTTTATGATAGGAAGTACCTAATATATGATACTGTAAAATATACTTGTACGGATACAAATGCAGTATTCGAAACTCCAATTGGCAGTTTTTCCTGTACAGTCTATTACCATCGTGAAGACCTTGATGATGATGTATCTGGGAAACTGGACATTTATGAATATTACTCAAAAGATGTTGGTTTGGTTGGAAGCATGACATTCGGTTATTTTGAAGACAACCAGAAAATAATTCCAAAGTTCAAGAGAATACTTATCTCCACAAATGTATTTAAGAACTAAAAAAGAGGGGATTAATATGAAAAAGTTAATCATCACAGTTCTATTTTTGTTTTGCAATGAATTTTTTCATGCGCAACATAACGGGAACTATTTATTTACTAAGCTCAATAAAGAGGAAATAAAATTAACTGCCTCTGAGAAAGCAAGATTTACAAAAGCATTGAACAGAGAGATAAATTCTCAAGAGTACGAAATAGTAATATTTAATGATCTAAACAGTTTGTACAAAAAAGAAGAAATCAAAATCAACCTGGGGAAGAAGGGGGATGTCGTTTTATACTATAAGAGCATGGAGGAAGATATACTAGGAAATACAACCTACGTATATAAAGCAGATTATGAAAGTTATGCTTTAATAACAATTAGCAATTCAATAGTTTCCGCTTTTTTTCAGCTTCGCGATGAGGTTTTTAACATTGAACCAATGGGAAACAAGTATTCACTTCTTACAAAAGTAGACAACGAAAAAGTCATTAAAACTGTTAAACATGGAATGGATTATTATAAGGAATTAAGCGATAAAGAAAACCTAATTGGTTTACTCAAAACTGGCGAAGCATCATCTGTAGAAGGCCTTATAGTAATAGATATACTTGTTGCTTACACCCCTGCTGCAGCAAGTGCAGCAGGTGATATTTCTTCTCTTATAAGCCAGGCAATTGCACAAGCCAATACTACTTATAA
>JAGXSM010000061.1 GCA_018333725.1 Melioribacter sp.
CCCGAAGCATGTAATACATGTCATGGTGATTTCGGAAACGCAACTAAAATTGCTCCTCCCCGTGCATTAGACAGGTCGATTGCTACAACCAATCCTGCTGTTGGTGCTCATCAGGAACATTTATATACTCTAAAAATCGGTGCAGCAGTATTATGTAATGAATGTCATAAAGTGCCCGGCGGATTGTTTACTACCGGTCATGTAAACGATGGCACATCCAAAGCAGAAGTGATTTTTGGGACATTATCTAATAAAGGGTCTGTTAATTCTGCATACGATTTTACTTCCAACAAATGTTCTAATACTTACTGTCATGGTAATTTCAAATTCTCGAAATCAAATTCAAGTTACCAGTTTGCATACACAGAAGATCAGATGGTTGGTAAAAATTTTACTCCCGATTGGAAGAAAGTTGATGGCTCGCAAGCTGCATGCGGAACATGCCATGGTTTACCTCCAACCGGTCATATGGCATCTGAACTTAAATCATGTGCAACATGTCATCAAGGTGTTGTTGATGCACAAGGAAAAATTATTGATAAGACCAAGCATATCAATGGCCAGATTAATGTTTTCGGAAATTAATATTTTCAATAATTGTTAAAGCCGCATCAGTGCGGCTTTTTTTTTCATATAAATGAAACAAATTGTAACAGCGAAACAAAATGTCCATTCAAGAAAAACTTAAAGACCACATATTAGATTCTATTGCAGAGGGTGTTTTTACTGTAGATAAAAACTTCCAGATTAATTTCTTTAATAAAGCTGCAGAGAGAATTACAGGTTACAATAGAGAAGAAGTAATTGGAAAATTTTGCAAACACGTCTTTCAATCCGAGTTCTGCTTTTCTGAATGTCCAATTTCAGTTGTACTTCAAACCAGAAAAAATATTTATGAATTCGAATCAAATATAAAAAACTGCAAAGGTGATCAAAAACCAATTATGCTAAATGCTGCGGTATTATACAACGAGAATAATGAGCCCACCGGCGGAATTATTTCTTTTAGAGATGTAAGCGTATTTGAAGAAATCGGGATTAGTCTTCATAAGGGGACACAATTTCATTCAATGATTGGTCATAGCAAACCGATGCAAAATATTTTCAACCTTACTCAAGAAATATCGGATTCGGATGCTCCTGTTTTAATTTCTGGAGAATCCGGAACTGGAAAAGAATTGATAGCAAATGCAATTCAAAAATCGAGTCACAGAAAAGATCAATCTTTTATCAAATTTAATTGTTCCGTTTTCCCGCAAAATTTATTAGCAAGTGAATTATTCGGACATGTGAAAGGAGCATTTACAGATGCAATAAAAGACCGAACCGGACGATTTGAACTTGCCGATAAAGGAACGATCTTTTTAGATGAAGTTGCAGAGATGCCTCCACATACCCAGATTCAATTGTTAAGAATTCTTCAGGAAGGAACATTTGAAAGAATTGGAGAATCAATAACCCGCCATACCGATGTTAGAATAATTGCCGCAACAAACATTAACATTAAGGATGCGTTAAAGAGTGGAACATTCCGCGAAGATTTATTTTATCGACTTAGTGTAATTCCAATTGAAGTACCTCCACTAAGAGAAAGGAAGGAAGATATTGTTCCATTAGTAAATCATTTCTTACATAAATTTTCACTCGTATATAAAAAAGAGATTATAGAAATTGAAGAGACTGCACTTGACTTGTTGTTAAATTATAACTGGCCCGGTAACATTAGAGAATTAGAAAATGCAATTGAGTATGCTTTTGTAAGAACCATAAATAAAAATAGAATAGAGAAACAAAAGCTTCCTGCTTCTATTTTACAGAATATAAAAGGGTTAAAAACTTTCTTTCCTGCTCCAGTAGTATCCGCCAACAAAGAAAAAACTGATCTGATAATTCTCCTCGAAAAGCACAGATGGAACAAGACCAATGTTGCCAAAGAACTTGGAATTGGTAGAACAACACTCTGGCGGAAGATGAAAGAATTAAAGATTGTGGAATAAGTTGTTTCGTTCTATAATTATGAAACATTTTGTTCCTTGCTGAGTAATTGCTTTGATTTCAGAGATAATTAGAACGCTCTACCACTCCTTCATATTTTAAGAAACAGACTGTTTCAAACAAACACTCTAAAATAAGTTAAAAAAGTATTTTTTTGAATGGCACTTTCTTTGCACATGATATTTCAATTTTTCAGAAATAATCGGAAAGTGTTATGCAAAGGAAACTATTTATTCTCTTCTCTTTTGTGTTCTTAATTTATTTATCGGGATGTAAAGATAGAAACGAAGAACCAATCTCTCCGGACCAGCAAGTAATAACGAAATCAGTTGCTTCATGCGAAGGATGCCATACCAATTATCAGCAATTAAAAAAAGTTTATACGCCTGATCCACCAAGTGAAGGCGGTGGAGGTTGCGGAGGCGAAACTCCACATATTGAACCATACGACAGAGTTTTCTTAAGTGGTGAAGGTTATAAGGAATTTAAGAACGATGTACATGGAAAAATTCCTTGCACTACCTGTCACAATGGTGTGGACGGAACTGATAATAAAACTCAAGCTCACTCGGGTAACTTTATTAAAAAACCATCTGCATATGCAGATCAGAAATGTTCATCATGTCATACTGAAATAGTAATGAGAACTAAAAATAGTCTGCATGAACAAGGATGGGGACAAAAATCGATGGTTGTATTAAGAAGCGGATTACCTAATATACCGGCTGGTTTTAGTCAACTATCTCAAAGGATGAAGGACGGTTATGAGGTTAATTGCGCTAAATGTCATGCATCATGTGGCGACTGTCATGTTAATAGACCGAAAGCCGGTGGCGGTGGTCTTGCAAACGGTCATGCTTTTACAAAGACACCTGATATGCGTAATGTCTGCGTTACATGCCATGTAAGCCGCGGAGGACACGCTTATTTCGGTCAGGCAACAGGAACTGTTCCGGATGTTCATTTAACAAGCAGACAGTTTACATGTATTCGTTGCCATACTAAAAATGAAGTTCATGGCGATGGTAATATTTACGATCAACGTTATAAAATGGCGTTATTACCAAAGTGCACTGATTGCCATTCCGGTGTTGCTAATACAAATCAATATCATGCTGCACATATAAACACTTTCAGTTGCAATACCTGTCACTCACAGGATTATAATAATTGCGGAAGCTGCCACATCGGTGGCGAAGGTGCAAGAATTCCTTCCTATCAAGGTTTTAAAATTGGTATGAATCCAATACCGGACACTAAACCGTTTAAATATGCGGTCTTAAGAAGATCTCTGATGGCACCGGACAGCTGGAAAGAATACGGAACAGCTAATCTCACAAATTTCAGTGTTCGTCCAACTTTTAAGTATGCAACACCCCACAATATTATTAAATGGACGAAAAGAACACAGGTTGCAAACGGCAAACCATGTTATGATGCTTGCCATATTATCAAAAATTCTGATGGGACATACAAAAATAAAGAGCTTTACCTTTTCAGAAGCGATTTGGCTACTTGGGAACTTACAGCAACCCAATCAATTACTGTGGATAATAGATTACCAGTAAAATGGGATGTTAAATAATATCACAACAACAATAATCAAACAAAATGAAGGGAGTAGTAAAATGAAAATGCGCAAATTGTTTTATCTGTTAATTATTCTTCCAATCCTCTTTGCTTATACGGGATGTAGTAAAGACGAAAACCCAACCGAACCACCAAAAATCAACGAAGCACAGGTTTTAGTTGAATATCTTGAAGCTAATGGAAACTATTTAAACACTTCCAACCCGGCAATTATTACAGCCGAAGACGTAAGAGCATTACAATTATCTAATCCCAGCAAACTTTATATTATTGACGTTAGAGCAGCAGCTGACTTTACAGGGAAAGGATATATTCAAGGTGCTGTAAACGTAACATTAGGAAATCTAGTTAATCACATTAAAGGAATTAATACAGCCAATTACGATAGAATAGTAATTACCTGCTATAGTGGTCAAACTTCCGGTTATGCAACATCATTGTTAAGATTATTAGGATATAACAATGTGTTTTCATTAAAATTTGGGATGTGTTCCTGGAATAGCCAGGTTGCAACAAACTGGACTTCAAATATTGGTAATAATTATACAAACTTAGTTACGACCAATTTTCCAAAAGCTGCAGCTGGAAATTTACCAACTCTAAATACAGGAAAAACAACAGGAAAAGAAATTCTCGAAGCAAGAATTACTGCCCTACTTTCATCATCAAATCCGTTCGGAGATGCAACTGTTGCATGGAATACGGTAACAGGGAATCTATCTAACTACTATATCGTCAATTACTGGCCGGCAAATCATTACGCTTTAGGCCATTTAACGGGTGCAATCCAATATACACCTAAAGTAGATTTAGCTCTTAATACAAGTCTTAAAACATTACCAGCGGATAAAACTATTGTTGTCTATTGCTATACCGGGCAAACATCAGCTGCAACTGCTGCTATATTAAAAGTTATGGGTTACGATGCAAAATCGATGAATTTTGGGATCAATACATTAAGTTATGATTGGGCTTCAAGCAATAGTTTAACTGTTTGGAAACAAACTGAATGCAAAGAGTACCCATTTGTTAAATAAATAATTGTATTTAAGTCCCTCTTATTTAAGGGGGACTTAATTTATTACAAAAAAGACTGAGATTCTAAATGAAAGAAATGTTAGGCAATCAATTTTTTATGGCCAGGAATTATCCTGCTGCTCAAAAAGAATTTGAGGAAGTATACCTAACCAAACCGGGGAATATTTCTGTAAAGAAAAAATTACTCATTTGTTATACTCAAACCGGTAAACTAAAAGAAGCCATCAAATTATTTTGTGAAATAATAAATGAAGATTTAGAAATTATCCTTAAAACTGACCCGGTTAAGGAAGATTGCCCCTGTCCTGAATTAATTGAAAAAATCGAGAAACAAATTCATCCTGAGAATGAGAGCTACGAACTTCTACTTATTTTAGCTATAATCTGGCTTTATTGTGATGAGAAAAAATCTTTAGAATATTTTAACAAACTTCATGAAATCGATCCTGAGAGTAAAGTTGTTTCCTCGGCAATCCAAATAATAAGAAATTACATTAGCGAACACTCTACGCATTAAGCTTACTATAGCCAAAATTTGTCGCCGATCGTTTTTTGGATTATAAATTATTAATTTTGCACTCGCAATTTAATAACAGACATAATTTCAAAAATTTAATAAAAGAAGATGACCCAAGCTCTATACTTAATAAATCTGCTGCTCCCCTTTGCATATTTGTTGACGTTTTTATTTTATGCTCTGGATTTCTTTAATGAGAAAAATTTGTTTTCAAATTCAAAGAGGATTTTTTTATTTATAACTCTATTAACACATATTAGCTATTTATTGCTAAGAACAATTGAATTTGATCATCCTCCAATAACAAATAAGTTCGAGATATTTTCTATTCTTGCTTTTGCCGTAAGCTTTTCATATTTCATACTCGAATTGCTGACTGATGTTAGAGGAACCGGGGGATTTATAATTTTATTTGCTCTTTTATTTCAGATCGCCTCTTCATTATTTATTGAAAATAATTATGTAGTTCCGGATGTATTACGCAACCGTCTTCTTGGACTTCATGTTATAAGCGCATTATTAGGATATTCCGGCATAACAATATCAGCAGTTTACGGTCTTTTATTTCTTGTGCTTTACAAGAACTTAAAATCGAGCAGGTTCGGATTAATTTTCAACCGGTTACCAAGTCTGGAAATACTTGAAAAATTAAGCTTTAACTCACTGCTAATTGGTTTTGTACTTTTTACTATTGCCATTATAATAGGAATTATCTGGCTTCCTTCTGCATTCCCAAATTTCAGTTATTCCGATCCCAAGTTAATAGGAACTGCACTTGTATGGATTATTTATGGTGCTGGCATTCTTAGTAAATTCCTGGCTAACTGGTATGGTAAAAAAGTAATTATCTTTTCTCTAACGGGATTTTTACTGGCGGTACTTTCATTAATTCTTACCACTACTCTGGCAACAACTTTTCATTCGTTTTATTGAAAGTAGTTAAAAGATGAATTTAATCGGCATTACAATCAATCATAATAATTCTCCTATCGAAATACGTGAATCGCTTCACCTTTCACGTAATGAAATAGTAGAATTCATTCCTAATCTTAGGCAAGTCTTATCGGAAGGCGTTGTAATATCAACTTGCAACCGGACGGAAATATTCGGACTACCAATTACTTATTCTTTAAATACAAGTTCTATTATTGAATCCCTTTTAAGATATAAACCTGTTGGAGAAACAAAACCGGAATTTTTCCATAAGTACTTTTCATGCGGCGCGGTAAAGCATCTATTTAAAGTTGCATCGGGAATTGACTCCCTGGTTATTGGCGATAGCCAGATCCTCGGTCAGGTTAAAGATGCATTCGAAATTTCTGAAGATATGGGCTTCACTGGACCTGTATTTCACCGTTTGTTCGAAACAGCTATAAAAGTAGGTAAGCGGACAATAAAAGAAACTGCTATTGGAGAAGGAGCTGTAACAGTAAGTTATGCAGCTGTTCAGGTTGTTGAAAAAATATTTTCGGGATTGGATAAAAAATCGGCTCTTGTAATAGGTGCCGGAGAAACTGGTGAATTAGCTGCAGTTAATCTTAAGGATAAAGGGATAGGTAAAATAACCATTTCGAATCGTTCGCTTGAACGTGCTGAAAAACTTGCAGAAAAAATTCATGGTGAAATAATTCCATTTCAATTTCTGAGCGAACATTTACACAATTTCGATATTATTATCAGTGCAACCAGTTCAGAAACCTTTATTATTAATTATGCAGATGTCGCTTCGGCAATAAAGAAACGAAAAGGCGCTCCTGTTGTGCTAATGGATATCGCCGTACCAAGAGATATTGATCCGGAGGTTCGTAGGATTGATAACGTGTTCTACCACGATATGGATTCGCTTAAAATAATTGTGGATCAGAATCTTCAGAAAAGACGGAACGAAATACCGGCAGTTGAAAAAATTATTATGGAAGAAATGGTAGGATTCTTCGGCTGGTATAATACACTGGAAGTTGTTCCAACAATTAAAAGCTTGCGCAATTTCTTTGATGATATCCGGTCAGATGAACTTGATAAAATTAAGAACAAAGTTAGTGAAGAAGATTTTACAAAGATTGAAGATATGACACGCAGATTAATTGGTAGAATTTTACATAACCCAACTGTAAAATTAAGAGAGCTTGCAGAAAATGGTAATAATATCCAACAGGTAACAACTAAATCGATCATACTAAAAGAATTATTTAACTTAAATTCCACCAATGATAATGGGAAAAATATTGAAGAATAATAAACTAATAATAGGATCACGCGGAAGCGAACTTGCACTCTGGCAAGCCAACTTTGTAAAAAAATTATTAGAGAAGAGAATTAATAATCTATCTGTCGAAATAAAAATTATAAATACAAAAGGGGATAAAATTTTAGACGTTGCTTTATCTAAGATTGGAGACAAAGGACTTTTCACTAAAGAACTTGAAAACGAATTGTTAAAGGGCTCAATAGACCTTGCAGTGCATAGTCTTAAAGACTTACAAACAGAATTACCACAAGGACTTACACTTACAGCTGTAACAAAACGTCATCCGGTTCAGGATGTTATTATTGCTAGAAAAAAAGGAATTACAATAAATAATTTACCTCAAGGTGCAATTGTTGCTACAGGTTCTCTCAGAAGACGCTCGCAGCTTTTACATTTACGACCCGATATTAAAATAGAAGAACTACGAGGTAATGTTCCGACAAGAATTAAAAAATTACTGGAGTCCGATTGGGATGCAATAATTCTGGCTAGAGCCGGTGTTGAAAGACTAAAGCTTAACAAATACATCTCTTCTGTAATTAGTATAAAACGGATTTTACCTGCTGTTGGTCAGGGTGCATTGGGAATTGAAACACGTGATGATAATTTATTTGCTCAAAAAGTATTAAAAAAGATTCATCACGAAAAAACATTTGTTGCGGTGCGTGCAGAACGTGCGTTGCTAAAATCTCTTGAAGGTGGTTGCCAGGTTCCTATTGGAGCTTATGGGTCTGTTAAGTCCAACGTCCTCTCCCTTGAAGCAATTGTCGGTTCTGTTGATGGATCTGTAACTTTCAGAAAAAATATTACAGGAAGCATAAAAAATCCCGAGAAATTAGGAGAAAAACTCGCCGCACAATTATTGAAAGCCGGCGCATCGGAAATTCTTGATGATATTTATAAAAAGAGTAGAAATAAGTGAACTATCTTAAAAATAAAAAAATATTGATTACCAAATCAGCAGAAGATTGCGGAGCCGTGTTTAATAATCTGATTTCAATGGGTGCGCAATTTATCTATTTCCCTACAATTAAAATTGTACCGACCTATAACTCGCTGGATTTGTCAGGATTGGTTTCAAACTCAGATCACTTTGATTACATAGTATTTACATCCTCTAATTCTGTTGAGGTTTTCTCAAAATTAGTTAATGAATATAAACCCGACTTAACAAGAACAAAAGTTGCTGCAGTAGGTGAAACTACAGCAGAAGCTTGCAGATTACATGGAATTTACATTCACATTATTCCCGAGGAGTTTAGTGCACGGGGATTGTTAAAAAGGTTTTCGGAAATTGATATAACCGATAAGAGAATTTTAATTCCCGGCTCATCCATCTCTAGTGATGAACTTAAAAACGGTTTATCCGCATTCGGAGCCACTGTAGTTAAGCTGAATATTTACGATACTGTAATCAATGATCCGGAAAATTTTATAAATGAAATCGATTCATTAAATAGTATTAAACCAGACTTGTTTGTATTTACCAGTCCATCATCCTTTAATGGATTTATTAAGATTCTTAATCTGGATGATTATAAAAATTATTTTCAAGACAGGATAATCTGTGCCATAGGTACAACTACCGAAGAAGCAATTAGAAACAATGGAATTACGGTTAACATTGTTCCCGGTAGTTATTCTTTGAGAGGAATTGCAGAATCTATTGCAACCTTCTACTCTAAAACTTTTAATGTCGCTTAACAGGAGGATAATTGACACAAATAAAAAATGATCTGTTTATTAAAGCATGTAAGAGAGAGCCGATAGAAAGAACTCCAATCTGGGTAATGAGACAAGCCGGAAGGTATCTGCCCGAATACCGTGCTGTTCGTGATAAATATGATTTTATAACAATGTGTAAAACACCAGAGCTTGCTGCAGAAGTTACAATTCAACCGATTGATCTTATAGGCGTTGATGCGGCAATTATTTTCTCGGACATTCTGGTCATCCCTGAAGCTATGGGCATGAAGCTCGAAATGATTGAAAGCAAAGGTCCAAAACTTTATAACCCGATACGTAATGTTGATCATGTAAATTCATTAAAATCCGTTGATCCTTACAGGGAATTAAAATATGTTCTTGATGCTGTATCGTTAACTAAAAAACAGCTAAACGGAAGAGTCCCTTTAATCGGTTTTGCCGGAGCTCCATGGACTTTAATGACGTATATGGTAGAAGGAAGCGGATCAAAAAATTTTTCTGAAATTAAAAAGTTTATTTATAACCAGCCGGATGCAGCACATAAGTTACTTGATCTCCTTGCCGATATTGTTGCAAATTATCTCTCTGCTAAAATTGAGTCGGGTGCTAATGCGGTTCAAATATTTGATACCTGGGGCGGAATTTTATCTCCCGATGATTTTGCTCAATTCTCTCTTCAATATATCACAAAAGTTATTTCTAAGATTAAACGAAGCAGCGAGCCGGTAATTGTATTTGCTAAAGGAGTTCATTATAAACTTGATGATTTAGCTTCTTGCGGTGCAGATGTAATCGGTCTCGATTGGACTATGAATTTGAAAAACGTTCGCAATATGATCGGTAGTAACGTTGCATTGCAAGGTAATTTAGATCCAACTATTCTTTATTCACCCAAAGAAAAAATTTTGAATGAAGCACTGAAAGTTTTAGAATCTTTTGGTAAAGGAAACGGACATATTTTTAATCTTGGTCATGGTATTTTACCAGATGTAAATCCCGATCATTTGAAATACCTTGTTGAGGTTGTAAAAAAAGAAAGTGTCCGGTTTCACTGAGTGTTGAGTATATAAAGGAAAGAAGAAAAGAATCGTCACTAAAGTGACTCAAAGAAGGAAAGATTGGTTTGAAAACCTTTGAAGACTTGCCTATTTATAAAAAGGCAAAAGAATTATCCGTTCGTATTTATAGGATTGATAATTCGAAGTATCTTAAAGACTATGGATTCAAAGATCAAATCCAAAGAGCAGCTGTTTCAGTTATGAATAATATTGCGGAAGGATTTGAAAGAGGTAGTGATAGAGATTTTATAAAATTTTTATATTACTCAAAAGGTTCGGTTGGTGAGATAAGGAGTTTGTTAAATCTTGCTTTTGAATTGAATTACATCGAAAAAGATTTTTATGAACTTATGAAAAATGATTGTATTGAAATATCACAGCAGCTAGCGAATTTTATAAAATATTTATCAAATAAATTAGAAAAATGATTTTTGAGCGAAGCGATTCATTTCTTCTTTGAATAAAGTGATTCTTTCCTTTAAAAGGTGAATTATGTTTAACATTGATATAGAATTAATTAAAAAATACGATAGGCCAGGTCCCCGTTACACAAGTTATCCTACGGCTCCGCAGTTTAACGACACATTTACACCGGAGAAATATCTCGATGAGGTAATTCGCACAAATAACCAGAATAATCCTCCCGAACTTTCTCTCTACTTTCATATTCCCTTTTGCGATACACTTTGTTACTTCTGCGGCTGCAATATGATTATAACACGTAATAGAGATAGAATTAAAGAATATATAAAATATGTGAAGAATGAGATTGACTTACTTCGCTCGTATATAGTTGATGGACGTAAAGTAGTTCAACTTCATTGGGGCGGCGGAACCCCTACGCATCTTAATCCTGATGAATTAAGCGACTTAAAATTATATATCAACCAGAACTTCATATTTGCAGATAATGCTGAGCAGGGCTGCGAAATTGATCCCCGCGGTTTAACAAGAGAACATCTTGAAGCACTTCGTAATACCGCATTTAACCGAATCAGTATGGGTGTTCAGGACTTTGATGACAAAGTGCAGCGCTCCGTTAACAGAATTCAACCGGAAGAAATGACAAGACAGGTTGTTGATTGGGTAAGAGAATTGAAATTCCAGAGTATCAATCTTGATTTAATTTACGGTTTACCTTTTCAGACTGAAGACTCGTTTGCAAAAACCGTAGATGCGATAATTGATATATCGCCGGATCGCATTGCTGTCTTTAACTATGCTCATGTTCCATGGATGAAAAAGCATATGGCATTAATTAAACCGGAAGATTTACCATTACCTGAAGAAAAATTACAGATTCTAAAAATGACGATTGAGAAATTAACCGGCGCCGGGTATGTATTTATAGGAATGGATCATTTTGCAAAACCGGACGACGAACTTGCTGTTGCATTGCGTAATAAAAAACTCTATCGGAATTTCCAAGGTTATAGTACACATGCCGGTGCGGATCTTTATGGATTTGGAATTACAAGTATAAGCCAGATTGGAAGATGCTATGCTCAAAATGTGAAGAAAGAAATTGAGTATTGCAATCTTCTTAATGATAATACTCTTCCTATAGAACGTGGTTACTTTTTGAGCGATGACGATCTTTTAAGGAGACACGTTATTACAAGAATAATGTGCGATTTTGAACTCGATTTTTCAGAAGTTGAAAAGAAATTTAATATAGAATTTGAAAAATATTTCTCATCCAGTCTTGACGGTTTGAAAGAGTTCATCGATGATAATCTGGTTAAGATAAAGGATCGGAAAATTATTATAACAGAGATGGGCAGATTACTGATTAGAAATATTGCCATGTGTTTCGATTGGTATATCGAACAAAAAACCGATAAGGCAAAATATTCGCGGACAGTTTAAGCGATGCGGCTCTTACACCGCATCATTCTTCCCCTATCACTTATCTTCAGAATCAATTCTTAATGTTGCCGGATTAGTTGATGTAATTACTATAGTGTAATTTCTGTTAGTTGTTGTTGTAAAAGAAGCAGATGGTGAAGTCTGTTCATTCTGAATTACTGCCGTTGCAATTGTTGCCCCTTCAACAACATCCCTGAATGGTGATGTAGCACCACCCGGTACATCATTAATATTAATTGTATTTCCGTCCGCCTGTTTAATCTGAACATTTGCTTTGTTTGTTCTCTCGTTCTTAACTCTTATGCTGGCCGGTTCATCCGAACAGGCAACATTTATTAAAGCGAATGAGATTAAGATAATCAGCAATAAATACTTCTTCATAATTACTCCTTATTGTTAGCTTCAAGATAAAATTATTATAATAAAAATAGCATGTCTATAATCACGGACTTATTCAGTTGGTTTATCCGGAACCGGAGCCGAAGCAAAAAATTCATTATAAAATCTTTCTGTATAATTCTTAACAAGTTCATCAATTCTTTCATAATTAGATGAGGCAAGTATTAACCCCGCATGGAATTTCTTTTTTAACCGCCATACAACCTCCGGATCGTTAAATGAATTCATGTCGGGCCATTCCTGTTTTGCAAGTGATTGAAGAATTGCTGCGTAATCATTTTTTGCTTTAGGAATTTTATACTTTTCATTCAATTCAAGTTTTGCCCATTCCCTCCATAAGTTAACTCCCGTAGAATAATAAACCAGGTCAGCTAGATTAGCCCCGCCAACTCTTGCCGATGTTTCCAGAAAATAGAATTTACCGTCTTCACTCTTTATAAACTCCGAATGCGATACTCCTTTCAGGAGTCCGAGAGACTTTAAAAGATGATCATTCATACCAATTAATTTTCTTTCATCCTTTGTTCCGCGTTTCATTGTTCTGCTTGAAAAAACTCTTCCTTCATGGGCAATTTCCATGGGCGGCAATCCGTATTGACTTGCAACAGCGAATAATACTTCCCTGTTAACAATAATACTATCTACGTGATAGATATTGCCGGGTATAAATTTTTCGAGAAGAAAATATGATTGACGGTCTCCAAGTATTTCAAGATTCTTCCAGAGCTCGTTTTCATTATTAATTTTTTTAATTCCTATTGCCCCGGCTTGCATTCTCGGTTTTAATACGTAAGGAGGTTCTACATTTGTTATATAGCTTTTTATCTTATCATGATTCAAAATATGTACAAACGGGGGGACACTAATTCCCTCTTCTTCTGCTTTCATTCTCATTGCAAGTTTATCACGGAAATACCTTGCAGTTGTATCGCCCATTCCGGGAACACGTAAATGTTCTCTTAATCGCGCAGCTTTTTCAACATCAAAGTCATCGAGCGCAACAATTCTATCAATTTGTTCTTTGCGTGCAAAGAAGCTTACAGCATTAATCATGTGATCGATATTCCACTCTTTGTTTACATCGGGCATGTAAAAAATTTCATCAATACTCTCCTTCGGCCATTGCACATCATGCAGACTTTGAGATGTAAGAAGTAATACTCTACTCCCCTCTTCTTTAGCTTGTTTCAAGAAATCGAAACCTTTTTCATAACTGGAGATACATAAGATGGTAAGTTTTTTCATATTATATTCTGTTCTTTTATTCCCGGCTTATTTTAATGAAATATCCAGAATAACTCAATAAAATTGTTTGATTAAGAAGGCAAAATTAAATTGACTTCCAATAAGCACCGCTATTTTGACTAAAATACTTAACTGAAATTCCTTAAATTTGCCGTGCATTTTATAAAGAAAGGATAACTTTTTGAACAAAACTGCTGTTGTACTTCTTAATCTTGGCGGACCCGATTCTTTAGAAGCCGTAGAACCTTTTTTATATAATCTATTTTGCGACCCGGATATTTTTAAGATCCCTGTCGGACAAAAATTATTTGCTAAATTAATTTCGAATAGACGTGCTCCTAAAGTTATAGAAGAGTATAAGCTTATCGGGGGTAAATCTCCAATTAATGAATGGACTGAAATTCAGAGAAATAAATTAGAGATTGAGTTAAGAAAAATTAACGCCAATACCGATGTGTTAATTGCAATGCGTTACTGGAAACCTTTAACACAAACAACTATCGAAAAAATTGAATTCGTTAATTACGAAAAGATAATACTTCTTCCGCTTTACCCGCACTACTCGATTACGACAACCGGATCTTCATTTAATGAATGGAAACGCCATTATAATGGCGAGGAAAAGAAATTAGTATTTATAAATAGTTATTATAATCATCCCGGTTATTTATCTGCTATAAATCAGCGTATTGATGAAGCTCTTCTGAGTTTTTCTGAAAATTTTAGAAGTGAAGTTCAGCTTGTATTCAGTGCACACGGCACACCTGTTAGTTTAGTAAAAAAGGGAGACCCATATAGCACCCAGATAAAACAAACTGTAGAAGCTGTAATGAAACAACGGAATTATTCTCATAGTTATCGTCTTTGTTATCAAAGTAAAGTTGGTCCGATGAAATGGCTTGAACCCTCTACAGATACTATGATTGAAGAACTTGCAAATATGGGGAATAAACATCTACTGATAATTCCAATCAGTTTTGTATCGGATCATATCGAAACTTTATTTGAACTTGATATTGAATACCGGCACGTTGCGGATGAGTGCGGAATTGAACGTTATATTGTAATGAAGGGATTAAATGACTCGCAATTGTTTATTGATGCATTGAAAGATCTTGTGAAGAATGAAATTTAGATTCATTTAAAAATGAATTTCTATTTCACAAATCACATCTATTTGATAAATGAAACAACGAGGAAACCATGAAAACAAAATTAATTCTATTAATCTCATTATTAATTAGTGTTACTATGACAAATGCACAAAATAAAAATATCGAGAACCCGTTCTTTAAAGAATGGAAAACTCCATACGAAACTCCTCCATTTAACGAAATTAAAGTTGAACATTTTCTTCCGGCAATTGAAGAAGGAATCCGGCTCGAAAAAGCAGAGATTGATGCAATAATCAACAACCCTGAAAAACCAACGTTTGAGAATACTATTATTCCCCTCGAAAAATCAGGCGAATTCCTTGGTAGAGTAAACCGTGTGTTCGGAGCACTTAACGGTGCAAATACTACCGATGAAATTCAAAAAATTGCTCGCGTTACAATTCCAATGCTCGCAAAACACCGGGATGATATTGCGCTCAACGATAAACTCTTTGCCAGAATTAAAGCAGTATATGTGGATAAAGATAAACTAACTGAAGTCGAAAGAAATGTTGTTGAGAACTATTATAAGAATGCAGTAAGAAGCGGTGCTGAACTTGATGATGCCGGTAAAGAAAAGCTTAGACAGATCAATCAGGAACTTTCGATGCTCGGTTTAAAATTCAGCGAAAATGCTCTTAAAGAAACCAATGCAATTGCACTTGTAATAGATAATAAGGAAGATTTAATAGGATTGCCGGTTGATGTTATAAATTCTGCCGCTGAGCTTGCTAAATCAAAGAACTTGGTTGGTAAGTGGGCATTCTCTTTACAAAAACCAAGCTTTATTCCTTTCCTTCAGTATTCACAAAAAAGAGAGCTTAGAGAAAAATTATTTAAGGCATACATAAATCGTGGGAACAATAACAACGAGTTTGATAACAAGAAAATTGTTTCCCGTGTTGCTTCCTTGCGTGTTGATAGAGCAAACTTACTCAGTTATAAAACATTTGCAGATTTTGTACTTGAGCGTAACATGGCAAAAAATCCCGATAATGTTTATAAATTTTTGAATGATCTTTGGACTCCGGCAATTAAAAGAGCTAAAATGGAAGTGGCCGATATGCAGAAAATTATTGATAAGGAAGGAGGCAACTTCAAATTAGCTGCATGGGATTGGTGGTATTATGCAGAAAAAGTTAAAAAAGAAAAATATGATCTGGATGAATCAATGCTTCGTCCTTATTTTAAAATGGAAAATGTTCGCGCCGGCGCCTTTGAAGTTGCATCAAAATTATACGGAATTAAGTTTATTAAAAGGAATGATATCGAAGTCTATCATCCCGATGTTGAAGTATTTGAAGTAAAGGAAGCCGATGGAAAGCATATCGGAATTTTCTATAGCGATTATTATCCGCGCGATGGTAAAAGAAGCGGTGCATGGTCAAGCGGATTTAGAGGGCAGCAGAATATTGAAGGTAAATTTATAACTCCACTTGTTTACAACGTTGGTAATTTCTCGAAACCTACAACAGATAAACCTGCACTTATGAGCATTGATGAAGTAAATACTTTATTCCATGAACTCGGTCATGGCTTGAATTCTCTCTTCTCTAACTATGATTATCCGGGTGGAAGGAATACTCCAAGGGATTTTGTCGAACTTCCATCTCAAATAATGGAAAACTGGGCATTAGAACCGGAAGTACTTAAAATGTATGCACGTCATTATCAGACCGGAGAAATTATTCCGGATGCCTTGATTGAGAAAATTGTTAACTCGAGATTATTTAACCAGGGATTTGAAACGGTTGAATATTTAGCTGCTTCCTTCCTCGATATGGATTGGCACATGTTAACAGATAATAAGGAACGTGATGTTACTGAATTCGAAAAAAATGTTTACAAGAAAATCGGGCTTATACCCGAAATTGAATCGCGTTACCAGAGCACAAACTTCGGACACATACTTGGCGGATATGCTGCCGGTTATTACAGCTACATTTGGGCTGCGGTTCTGGATGCAGATGCTTTTGATGCTTTTGTTGAAACAGGAAATTTATTCGATAAGAAAACCGCAGATGCCTTTAGAAATTATATTCTTGCAAAGAGCGGTTCAGAGGATTCTATGATTTTATATAAAAAATTTAGAGGAAGAGAACCAAAGGTTGATGCGTTGTTAAAACGCAGAGGTCTGGACTAATTATTTGTGATATAATTTATTCGGTTAATATTTAATGAGTGATAAAAAAAATATTGTGATAATCGGCGCTGGAATTTCCGGTCTTACAACAGCATACTGGCTTGATAAAAATGGTTATGAAATAACAATACTGGAATCTAAAAACGAAGCCGGCGGTGCAATGGAAACAATCATTGAAAACGGTTTCCTTATTGATTCCGGTCCTAATTCCGGTCTGGAAACTACTCCGCTCATTCGTCAACTGGTTGATGAAATCGGCCTATCCGGTGAAATGATTTATGCTAATGAATCTTCAAATAAGCGCTACATATTACGTAACGGTGAGTTACATCCATTGCCAACATCACCCGCAGCATTTGTAACAACAAAATTATTTTCTTCAAGGGCAAAGCTCCGGGTGATGGCTGAACCGTTTATAGGTAAATCTGATGACGGTTATTATCAGAGTATGGCTCAATTTGTTAAGAGAAGATTAGGTCAGGAATTCCTTGATTATGCAATCGATCCTTTTGTAAGCGGTGTATTTGCCGGAGATCCATATAAATTAAGTGTTAAGTCGGCTTTCCCAAAACTTTACCGTCTTGAAGAGGTTTACGGCGGATTGGTAAAGGGA
>JAGXSM010000062.1 GCA_018333725.1 Melioribacter sp.
TTACGAGATAATAGGAGTATTTGCTAAAAGAGGTAGTGTACTTGGACAATCCCAGGATAATTTTATTTGTGTTCCGTTATCGGTTTTCGAAAAACATTTTGGAAGCGACCGGAGTGCTGTCTTCTTTATTATGTCCAAAGATAAACAATTGATTAATGATACTATGGATGAAGTAATTGGTGCATTAAGAAAAATTAGGAAAGTTGAAGCTGGGCAGGAAAATGATTTTGAAATTATAACCAATGAACAATTGATTGAACAATTTAACGATATAACAAAATATTTTAAGCTTGGTGCCGGAGTTGTTGCCTTTATTGCACTTCTTGCTGCCGGTATTGGTATAATGAATATTATGCTTGTAAGTGTAACTGAAAGAACAAAGGAAATTGGAGTTAGAAAAGCTATTGGTGCTAAAAGACAGAATATCTTGGCACAATTTATTATTGAAGCTGTTACATTGAGCTGGTTCGGCGGATTAATAGGAATATTTTTAGGTGTTCTTGGCGGAAATCTTGTTGCAATTACACTCGGGGTTTCAATTGTTCTGCCGGTTGAATGGATTGTGATAGGTCTATTAGTTACATCGTTTGTTGGAATTGTATTTGGGGTTTATCCCGCTTACAAAGCAGCTAATCTAGATCCAATTGAAGCATTACGTTATGAGTAATTACAGTAAATATTTTTTTTATCAATTCAACTTACGCTAACTTGAAAGAGAGGTAGTTTAGGCATAGATTTAATTTACAGAATATCCCTAAACATCCAATTGAATAAAAAAATAATATTTATTTTCATTTTTACAGCTCTTGCTCTTCCGCTTTCAGCTCAAAACAATTCTGTAGCTATCGTTGATACATTCCGCATCTCTCCAGATAATAATTATAAAATATCACAGTTGAGCATCATTCCTTTCTCTGAACAGATTTACTTGAATAACAAACTTTTAAAGAGAAGTGAATACAACATTATCTATCAATTTGGTAGGTTCTCTTTATCAGATTCAACTAATTACAACATTACCGACATATTAGTAGTATCATACAAAAGCATCAGAATTGATCTCAGAACCGAATATAAAAAGAGAAGTCTGGTAATTAAATATGATGACCTTTATGCAGATAGTATACGTGTTTCCAGAGTTGAGAAAGTAGATTTATCGGCAGAGTCAATATTTGGAAGAGACTTACAAAAAAGTGGTGCGTTGATAAGGGGTTTTACTGTCGGATCTAACCGCGATTTCCAGTTGAATAGCGGATTGAGATTACAGCTTGCCGGAAAACTTTCTGATGAGCTCGATATTGTTGCAGCTCTATCAGATGAAAATACCCCGATTCAACCCGAAGGTAATACAGAAACATTAGAGGAACTGGACAAAGTATTTATAGAAGTAAAACATAAAAATGCAGTAGGTACTTTTGGTGATTATGAGCTGAATGATAGAGATAATGAATTTTCTAAAGTAACAAGAAAATTACAGGGATTAAAAGGCGAATTTAATTTTGATAACAATCGTGGAATTATTGCAATCGCCGGTTCGCGCGGTAGGTTTAATACTAATCAATACAATGGCCGTGATGGTAATCAGGGTCCATACAGATTATTCGGGATTAACAACGAAAGAGAAATTATAATTATTGCCGGAAGCGAAAGAGTGTATCTTGATGGTGAATTATTAAAACGTGGTGAGAACAATGATTATGTTATCGATTACTCAAACTCGGAAATAGTTTTTACACCAAAACGATTAATTACTTCTGCAAGTAGAATATCTATTGACTTTGAATACACCGACCAGAAATACCGCAGAAATTTTATAGGGACTAATTTTTCTACAGATCTATTCAATAATAAATTGAAATTAGGTTTCAGTTATTTCAGGGAAGGTGATGATCAGGATAATCCGGTTGAATTAAGTTTTTCAGAAAGTGATTTAGCAATTTTACGCAATGCCGGTAATAACAGATTAAACGCATCAAGGTCCGGTGTTACTATCGCACCAACTGATTCTTTAGGAAGACGTTTAGGGCTTTACACAAAGATTGACACGCTCATTAATTCTGAATCTTATACTTACTATAGATTTTCACCCGGTAATGTTAATTCAATTTATAATGTGTCATTCAGTTTTGTTGGACCGGGGAACGGGGATTACATTAAGGAAAGTTTAGGCAGATATAAATTTGTTGGAGTTGGCAGCGGCTCCTATTTACCAGTAATATTTTTACCACTGCCTGAATTGAAACAGCTTGGTAATTTTTCGCTTAAGACCAATATTATTAAAGGAACTAATCTTGATGTCGAGTTATCGGGTAGCTCATGGGATCGTAATCGGTTTTCTGCGATTGATAATTCCAATAATCTTGGTTATGCACGCAAAATTCAATTAACAGTAGAACCGCAAGAAGTTGAAATCGGAAACATTTCATTTGGTAAAATCGGCTTTGGTATTAAAGACCGTTTCATTCAAGGTAAATACACTTCGTTAGACCGTATTGATGAAGTAGAATTTAACCGGTACTATAATGTTGCAGATGTTCAAAAATCCGATCAGACGCTTAGAGAAATTAATTTAGATTTATACCCGCTAAAATCCCTCTCGTTAATTTCAAAATACGGATATCTTAAACAGGGAGATCAATTCACCTCCAACAGGTTCAATTCTATCTTTACTTTCTATGAAGAGAAAAAATTTAACTTCGATTACAATATTGACTATGTCTCATCGGAAAACAATTCTATCAATACTAAATGGAACCGCCAGAATGGTAAAGGGTTTTATGCAATAGGTATTTTCAAACCAGGAATTAATTTTCTGTATGAAGATAAAGAAGATTACAAGAACGACTCACTTCTTGCCACAAGTCTAAAATATATTGAAGCAGCTCCATTTATAGAAATCTCTGCCTCCAATAATTTTGATATACGCGCACTTTATTCTTATAGAGAGGAATCGTTCCCTCTAAAAACTAATCTTGCGTTGCAATCCCGTGCTTATACACAGCAGTATCAGGTTAATTACAGGGGACTAAAGGAAATTACTACATCGTTAAATGTTTCGTTCAGAAATAAAAAGTTTACCGATCAGTTCAAAAATTTTGGTTATTCTGATAATGAAACAATTTTATTCTTATCTCAAAGCCGTTTTAATTTCTTTAATAATTTTATTATTGGCGATCTTTTCTATCAGGCGTCAACAGAGCAATCGGCACGACTGGAAAAAGTGTTTGTAAAAGTACCAAGAGGAACAGGAAGTTACATTTACCTTGGCGATCTGAATAATAACGGAATCCCTGAGGAGAATGAATTTCAATTAACATCATTTGATGGTGAATACATTGTAGTAACAATCCCGACTGATCAGTTATTCCCGGTTATTGACCTTAAAACAAACACAAGATGGAAAATAGACTTTAATAGATTTCTAACAGGTGAAGATCTCTTTTCAAATATTCTTAAAGCCATTTCAACAGAAACGGTCTGGCGCGTAGAAGAAAACAGTAAAGAATCTAATACAAGTAATATCTATTTGATGCATCTGGGTAAGTTTCTAAACGATTCTACTACAATTCGAGGCTCGCAATTATTTCAACAGGATATAAACATTCTTCAATTTAATAATGAGTTCTCCTTTAGATTACGTTTTCTGCAAAGAAGGAATCTTAATCAATTTTCTGCCGGAATAGAAAAGGGATTTTTTAGAGAGCGGGGTATTAGAATACGTGTTAAGCTGCTCGAAGAAATTAATAATCAAACAGAATATACAAACCAAATTGATAACCTTATTTCACCCCCTACATCAAACCGTGCACGTCAGGTTAATCAAAATAATCTTGTAACCGAATTTAATTACAGACCTATTCCCAATGTTGAAACCGGTATGAAAATACAGGTCGGAAGGAGCGAGGATAAGTTTCTGCAAAGACCTACAATTGTAGATCAGAATTCAATAACGTTAAGAGTTAATTTGTCCCTGGCTAATATAGGCCGGCTTCGAATAGAAACAGAAAGAACCGAGCTTATTTCTAATTCTGCAGTAACAAATATTCCATTCGAAATTACACGTGGAAACGTTATAGGAAAGAATTATTTTTGGAGAGTCTTTTTCGATTACAAAATAGCAAGTTATGTCCAGACATCATTTAGTTACGATGGACGACTTTATGGTAAGCAAAGAGCAATTCATACTTTACGTGCAGAAGCGCGGGCATATTTCTAAAATAAATTATTAATTAAGGTCTTATGGAAACGAATTACTCTTTAATTGAAGCGCACATTTTCAGAACTAACGGAAAGGATTTGGAATTTCTACTTCTAAAAAGAGCAGATTATGAAAGATACCCCGATATATGGCAGATGGTAACTGGTTCTGTTAATGAAAACGAAAAAGCATTTACCGCTGCATTAAGAGAAATAAAAGAAGAAACCGGTTTGGTTCCCGAAAAATTCTGGATCGTTCCAAATGTTAATTCATTTTATTCTCCTGAAAGGGATATTGTAATTATGATCCCGGTATTTGCAGCACAGGTTAGTGAAAATTCGGAAGTAATTATATCAAGCGAACACTCAGAATTCAAATGGGTAAGTAAAGATGAAGCTAAAAAATTACTCGCATGGAACGGGCAGCGTACTTCTGTAGATACTATTTATCAATACTTTACTTCGGAAAAGAGTACATTATTTTTTAATGAAATAAAAATAGATTGATCATAAAAAATGAACAGGTTTTATTTATATTAGAAATGCAAAATGAGGGAATATAAAGTGGGTCTTTTAGTTGTCGGTTCAATCGGTTTAGATGATATCGAAACACCATTCGATAAAATTCAAAATGCACTTGGCGGTTCAACTACTTACATATCATTGGCTGCATCCTATTTTACCGGACCGGTTAGTATTGTAGGTGTAGTTGGTAGCGATTTTAATTACGAGCATATTAAGATGCTCGAAAATCATAATGTTGATCTGGAAGGACTTCAAATTGTTGAAGGTGCCAAAACATTCCGTTACGGATGCCGTTATCATTACGATTTGAACGTTCGGGATTCTCTCTTTACTCATCTTAACGTATTTGAACACTTTAAACCGGTTATTCCCGAAAGAAATAGAAAAAGTAGTTTTGTTATTCTTGGTAATATTGCCCCCTCGCTTCAATTAAATGTACTTGGCCAGCTTGAATCACCAAAATTTATTGTTTGCGATACAATGAATTTCTGGATTAACGGCGCTATGGATGATTTGTTAAAAGTCCTGAAACGTGTTAACGTGCTTATAATAAACGATTCGGAAGCACGCCTATTAGCAAAAGAACCTAACCTGATTAAAGCTGCACACAAAATTTCTAAAATGGGTCCTGAATATTTGATAATTAAAAAAGGTGAACACGGGGCGTTATTGTTTGGCGATAATACAATCTTTTCAGCCCCGGCTTATCCAATGGAAAATATTTTCGATCCCACTGGTGCAGGAGATGCATTCGCCGGGGGATTTACCGGTTACCTTCATAAGAACCGCGACTTCTCATTCAGCAATCTTAAACGTGCTGTTGTCTATGGATCTGTTATGGCTTCTTTCTGTGTCGAAAAATTCAGCACAAAAGGTCTCGAAGACCTAAGCTTCCTGGAAATTCATAACCGGTTTCTGGAGTTTAAGGAATTATCGAGTTTTAGTTGATATGAAATCGATTCGTGCTATAGAGTATAAAGACGATAAGCTTCATATTATTAACCAAACTAAACTTCCTCTACAGTTAGAATATATTGTTACCGACGATTATGAAAGGATTGCCGAATCAATTGAAAAATTAGAAATACGGGGCGCTCCGGCTATTGGTATTGCTGCCGCATATGCGTTAGCACTTTCTGTAAAAAATATTTCTGAGGATTCTAATTACAATTTTTACAATGCTTATAAACGACTTTCAATTACACGCCCTACTGCGGTAAATCTTTTCTATGCGTTAAATGAAATTAAAATAATATTCGAACAGAATCAGACAGTTAGAAATCTATTTGAGATTCTCATCAATAGAGCAAAAGAAATTCATGAAGATGATATAAAGAAATGCGACTTAATTGCCAAGAACGGATTATCCATTTTTAATAATCCGGTTACTGTTCTTACACACTGCAATTCAGGTGCATTAGCAACCGGTGGCGACGGCACTGCAATAAATGTAATAAAAAAAGGATTTGAGAAAGGTTTAATTGATTTAGTTTACGTTGACGAGACAAGACCTTTACTTCAAGGTTCACGATTAACAGCGTGGGAACTAAACGAATACAATATTCCTTTTAAGATTATAACTGATTCCACTGCTGCTATGTTGATGAAAGAAGGTAAAGTTGGATTGGTAATAACAGGCGCAGACCGTATTGCAGTAAATGGCGATTCAGCAAATAAAATCGGTACATACAATCTCGCAGTTCTTTGTAAACATCATTCAATTCCTTTCTACATTGCTGCACCTACAACAACAATTGACTTAAAATCTCCAACAGGGGATTACATCAAAATAGAAGAGCGGGGTAAGAAAGAAATTCTGGAAATAAACGGAAACAAAATTACAGCAGATAATTATGATGTTTTCTCTCCGGCTTTTGATATAACTTCAAACTTTCTGATAACAGGAATTATTACAGAAAAATCGGTCTATCATCCACCTTATAATTTTCAAAATGTCTGAATTAATAAAAACAGAAGCAATTGTTTTAAGAAAACTGGATTATGGAGATTCAAGTAGAATCATTCATCTCTTTACAGAAGAATTCGGGAAACTAACTGCCATTGTTAAAGGTGCCCGTTCATCCAAATCTAAATATGGATTATCGTTGGATACAATCAATTATGTTCAGATTATTTTTTATAAGAAGGATACCAGGGACGTTCAATTAATTAAAGAGGCTGATTTAATTAATCACTTTACAGTTGTAAAAGAAAACTTAGATCGGATACAGTGTGCATCTTCAATAATTGAACTGATCTCAAATTTAACAGTTGAGCACGAAGTTCATAAAAAATTGTTTACAGGAACAGTTAAAGCACTGGAGCTGATGAATAATCCAGAGAAAGATCCGAAATTAATATTTGCCAAATATTTCCTCTTCTTCATCCGGGAAATTGGATATGCATTATCCTACGATGCTTGCTCTGTATGCGGGCGGCCTATTCATTCTGATGAAAACGTTGCATTTAATTACGATTCCGGCATTGTTTGTAAAGAATGTAAGTCAGACAGATTAGTCCATGTTGAACTTAATAAGGAACTTTTTAATTTATTTATTTGTCTAAACCTCAAAAAAAATGATATAAAGTACGATCAAAAAAGTCTTGGTAAAATTATACAGCTTATAGAAAAATTTCTAAAATATAATTTACAGGAATTTAAGGGTATAAAATCATTAGAGTTAATTTAAAAATTAGGAGGTACTAATAAATGCGAGGTAAAAACATATTCGGTACAGCTGCATTGGTAGTTATCGGAATTGTATTTGGTGCAATTCTGGTATCCGGTTTTGGTTTAGTCCGTCCAGGTTATGCAGACATTCAAATAGGAGCATCTAAACCGCCATTCGAACAACTTGATCCGCAAGCAGAAGCATTTAATAATGCATTCGTTCAGGTTGCAGAAAAAGTTACTCAATCAATCGTTCAAATTACAGTGGTTACAAAAGCAAAGAATACATTACCAGAAGGTTTCCATTTCTTCTTTCCGTTTAGAGATGATGTACCGCGCGAACAACAAGGTGGTGGAAGCGGTATTATTATAAGTGATGATGGCTATATACTTACCAATAATCACGTTGTTGAAAATGCTTCCCAGGTACGCGTTTCACTTAATAATAAAGAACAATACGATGCAACAATTGTTGGGACAGATCCCTTAACGGATTTAGCTGTTATAAAGATCGAAAAAAGTAATTTACCAGAAGCTTATTTAGGCGATTCGGATAAAATGAAAGTTGGGCAATGGGTTATGGCAATTGGTAATCCGCTTTCATTAACTTCAACTGTTACTGCCGGTATTATAAGTGCGACAGGTAGAAATATAAATATCATTCGAGATGAGAATGGATATGGAATTGAAAATTTTATTCAAACAGATGCAGCAATTAATCCGGGTAATAGCGGCGGTGCCTTAGTAGACTTAAATGGTGCAGTTATCGGTGTAAACAGTGCAATAGCAACCGATGGAATGACACAAAGATATATAGGCTACGGATTTGCAATTCCAATTAACCTTGCAAAATCTGTGGCAAATGATCTTATTGCAAATGGAAAAGTTAGTCGTGGTTATATTGGTGTAAGCATTGCAGAAGTAGATGCTTCAACTGCAAAAGCGCTTGGTTTGAAAGAACCTAAAGGTGTATTAATTCAGGATGTAGTTAAAGGTGGTGCTGCTGAAAAAGAAGATGTTAAACAGGGTGATGTAATTCTTAAAGTCGATGACCGCGAAGTTAATCAACCTAATCAATTACAGTCCTATGTTGCTTCTAAAAGAGCTGGTTCACAGGTAAGGTTAACACTCTACCGCGATGGTAAAGAATTAGAAAGATACGTTACTTTAAAATCCCGTGAAGAAGACGAAAAGAAAACTGTTCCGGCATCAAACAGAAATAGAAATGAAAATAAGAAAGATGTTAAAGAACTTACATTCGATGAACTTGGATTATCGGTTCGAAATATGACAGATGCAGAATTGAAGGATTTCAAAGTTGATAATGGCGTGTTGATTACCAATGTTAAAAATTTCGGTAAAGCATACAATCAAAGAATTGCAAGAGGGATGGTTATTACTTCTGCAGATAGACAGGATATTAGTAATGTATCCGAACTCCAATCAATTATTGATGGCAAGAAAGGTCAGGCCGTCCTTCTGAGAATTGTTATGGACAATCAAGGAACATCAAGGCTGGTTGGCGTAGAAGTTCCAAAATAAAAAGAAATAAACATATGATTATAAAAAGCGTCCACTATTCGGGCGCTTTTTTTATATTTGCAGGAAAATAAAAGCGAAATATTTTATGATTGAATTCCAGACTGCCGGCGAATCCCATGGTAAAGGTTTAGTTACAATCGTTTCGGGATTTCCATCGAATCTTAAAATCCTTCCCGGTTATATTAATCAACAATTGAAAAGACGCCAGGCCGGTTACGGACGCGGACTCCGAATGAAAATTGAATCTGATCAGGTTGAAATAATTTCCGGGATTCGATTTGCAAAAACTATCGGCTCTCCAATCTCTATGATTATATGGAATAAAGATTGGCAGAACTGGAAAGATATTCTGAGTATTGAAGAAAGTATTTATTCAACTGAAAAGATCTCAATACCCAGACCGGGACATGCGGACTTAGTTGGTTCAATAAAGTATAATTATAACGACATCAGAAACTCAATTGAAAGATCAAGCGCACGGGAAACAGCTGCAAGAGTTGCTGCATGCACTGTTGCAAGAAGATTCCTTGAAGAGTTTGGAATTTATATCGGTAGTTATGTAGAAAGTATTGGCGGTGTAACTGGTAAAAATAATTTGGACCCGTTCGTAACTTCTAAAATAAATATTAAGAGAATTTCTAATGAAGCCGATAAGAGTCCTGTTCGCGTCTTGGATAAAAAACATGAAGAGATAATTATCAGAAAAATTAAGTCCGCTAAGAAAAAAGGCGATACTCTAGGTGGCACTTTTTATATAATAGCAACCGGTGTTCCTGTAGGACTTGGTAGTTTTGCATCATACAATTCAAGGTTAGATGCGGATCTTTCTCATGCAATAATGTCTATTAATGCTGTAAAAGGAGTTGAAATTGGTGATGGTTTTAACTCGGCAAGTAAATTCGGTTCAGAAGTTCATGATGAAATAATCTTGAAAAACAATCAGATAACACGCAGATCAAATCGTGCCGGTGGAATTGAAGGTGGAATTTCTAACGGTATGCCTATAATTATCCGTGCGGCAATGAAACCGATTGCAACGTTGATGAATCCGATATCAACTATTGACCTTCACCAATTCAAATCAGTTGAAGCACGCAGAGAGAGAAGTGATTTCGTGGCTGTTCCGGCATGTTCAGTTATTGCTGAATCTATGACGGCATGGGTACTTGCAAAAAGATTTCTTGAAAAATATGGCGGTGATTCTATTGAAGAAACCCGGGACAACTATAATAATTACATGAACAAAATTTATTCACGACTTAAAAAGAATTTTGCGAAGTAAATTATGCTGATAGTAAAAAGATTTGTTTTCAATTCCTTCTTTGAGAATACATATTTAGTATATGATAATGTTAAAATGGAAGCTGCAATTATTGATCCCGGCTGTTATGATGGTAATGAAAGAAATACTATTACAAAATTTATAACTGAAGAAGGACTTCAAATTAAGTATCTTATCAATACTCACTGCCATATCGATCATATTTTTGGCAATGCATTCATTAAAGAAAAATACACTCCAAATTTCATGGCTCCGGAAGAAGATCTATTTTTACTCGGCTTAATGATTGAACAGGGTAAATCTTATGGAACGCCATTAAATCCTTCTCCAAAACCGGATGAATTGATTAACGAAACAAAAGAAATAAGTATAGGAGAATCGATCGGAAAATTCATTCACGTACCCGGTCATTCTCCCGGTGGTTATTGTCTTTATTTTGAAAATGAAAAGATCTGTTTTACAGGTGATGTGTTATTCAAAGAGAGTATTGGTAGAACTGATTTATGGGGTGGTGATTATAATACTCTTATTAAATCGATACATGAAAAATTATTGAAATTGCCGGATGATGTTAAAATTTATCCCGGACATGAATCGGAAAGTACAATCGCTTATGAAAAACAAAATAATCAGTTTCTAATTTGAATTGTGCCATTTGATTTGCCGGGTTTCATTAGATATATTAAAGCAGTATTATAATTTATAAATTGAAGAAGAACTTATAGACTATCAGCCGGAATATTATGAAATCAAAATTAGCTTTCATTTTTGTTCTTGTATTTATTTATGTATTACTATTCGAATTTATTCTCCCGTTGAATATGGTTCTACCAAAACCTTCATTAGTGTTTGAGTCGTTCGGTTATATCTGGGCTGATTATAACATTATAGAAGCTATTGCAATCACTTCCACATCTGTTTATCTCTCCCTCCTAATTGCTTATTTTACTGTGAGCTTATTTTCTTCATTAATTATCAAACTAGCTATCGAATTTCCTAATGCAATAGAAAAACTAAAAGTACTCAGATATTTCCCGGCATTTTTCTTTGCAATCATTTTTTCTTACTGGTTCGAGAATTCAATACTTGCCGAATTCCTATTTGCTTTCTTAAGTTCAATTATTCTTATATCAATTCAACTGGTAATTGTCACTAAAAAACATAATAAAGTTTATGTCGATATTGCTTCTAACCTGGGTATTAAAAAGAATAAAATCTATTCGAGTGTAATATTTAAAAATATTCAGCCGTATCTGTTCAGCGAACTTATTAGAATTCACTATTACATGTGGGTGCTTGTAATGGTATATGAGTTTATAAACGCGATAAGCGGTTTTGGCGGAGTTTATAAAATGGCTCTTATTTACAGAGATTTTGTCGGACTCTTTTCTATCGCAATTCTAATAAGCATCCTTATATTATTTGGCAGCTACATAATTAAAATTATCCATGAAAAATTATTTTACTGGGAAGAATGATAGAAATTAATAACTTATCTAAAATTTATTCCGATCAATTCGGGAATAAAGTTAAACTCTTCGAGGATATATCATTCCAAATTGAAGACGAAAAAATAACTACTGTCATAGCTCCGGTTGGTTCGGGTAAATCATCTCTGTTAAAGATTATCTCAGGTTTAGAAAAGCAGAGTAGTGGAGATATTAAAAAAGATAGCGATAGTAAAATTATATATATACCATCCGATCCATCTTCATTTCCATGGTTGTCAGTTAGAGAAAATATTCTTTACGGACTTGATAAGGTTAATAAGGAAAGTATCAATACGTTAGTTAACTTAGTGGAGCTGGAAGGATATGAAGATCATTATGCCGATAACAAGAGCATTGGATTTCGTTTCAGGATTTCGCTTGCACGCTCATTAGCTCAAAATCCCCATTGTATTTGTATTGATGAACCGTTTTGCAGGATGGATCAACTCACAAAAATAGAGATCTATCAACTTATCAGAAAAGTGAATAAAGAGACAAATCAAACTATATTACTTGCAACAACAAATATTACTGAAGCTATCTACCTCTCAAAGAAGATTTATTTAATGGGTGGAGAACCGGCTAAAATAATTACCGGTTTCAAAATTGATTTACCTTCAGCACAGGATATTTTCAACATATCGTCAAATGAATTCAATTACTACATTAATGAAGTTGAGAATAATTTTAAAAAAGTCGATTCAAAAAAAGTACTTTTCAAATCAATCTGATTGGCCAATGAAAGAAAAAATAGAAAATCTTGAAAAACTTAGAGCGGAAGCAAAACTCGGTGGCGGCGATGCTAAAATAAAGCAGCAGCATGAAAAAGGTAAGCTAACAGCCCGTGAAAGAATTTTACTTCTTGTTGATGAAGGTAGTTTTCAGGAGATTGATTTATTTGTTAAACATCGTTCAAATGATTTCGGGCTTGATAAACAAAGAATTGCCGGTGACGGGGTAATAACAGGATTTGCAAAAATTGATGGAAGACAGGTTGCACTTTTCAGCCAGGATTTTACAGTATTTGGTGGATCTCTTTCAGAAACGCATGCTGAAAAAATCTGTAAGACTATGGATATGGCAATGAAGATTGGAATTCCTGTAATTGGTTTAAATGATTCCGGCGGTGCTCGAATTCAGGAAGGTGTTGTTAGTCTTGGCGGTTATGCTGAAATATTTTTGAGAAACACTCTGGCATCCGGAGTTATTCCACAAATTTCCGCTATCCTTGGTCCATGTGCTGGTGGAGCTGTCTATTCACCGGCTATTACTGATTTTATTTTTATGGTTAAGAATACAAGTCACATGTTTGTTACAGGTCCTAATGTTGTGAAAACAGTTACACACGAGGAAGTAACTTTTGAAGATTTGGGTGGTGCCGATACTCATTCGGTTAAAAGTGGTGTTGCACATTTTGCATTTGATAGTGAAGTTGAAGTTCTACTTAATATCCGAAAGCTTTTTAGTTACATTCCACTTAACTGGAAGGATTTACCTCCTGAGAAGGACTTTGATTTTAATAACGATTTTATTGTACCGGTTTTAGATACGATTATTCCGGAAAATCCGAATAAACCCTACGATATGAAAGAGATAATTCATCAACTCGTTGATGAAGGAGAATTCATTGAAGTCCACTCTAATTATGCCCAGAACATTATTGTCGGCTTTGGACGTGTTGGAGGTTTATCAGTCGGTATTATTGCCAATCAGCCATCTGTATTAGCTGGAGTGCTGGATATTAATGCTTCGGTAAAAGGTGCAAGATTTATAAGATTCTGCGATGCATTTAATATCCCGTTGCTTGTTCTTGAAGATGTACCCGGCTTCTTACCAGGAACTGAACAGGAATGGAATGGAATTATCAGGCATGGATCTAAATTACTCTTTGCATTTTGCGAGGCAACTGTACCAAAGATAACCGTAATAACACGTAAAGCATACGGAGGTGCTTACGATGTTATGAATTCCAAACATATAAGAGGTGATTTTAATTTTGCCTGGCCAAGTGCAGAAATTGCTGTTATGGGTCCTAAGGGAGCTGTAGAAATAATCTTTAAGAAAGAAATCTCTTCAGATTATAATCCTGCAAAAAAATTGGATAGCTTACTTTCGGAATATATTACAAAATTTGCTAATCCGTATATTGCCGCTGAAAGAGGATATATAGACGAGGTAATTATTCCAAGAGAGACACGTCAAAGGTTGATAACCTCTTTCCAACTTCTAAAAACCAAAGTTGATTCAAATCCTAAGAAGAAACATTGCAACCTTCCTTTATAGTAATTTAAAAGCTAACTTATTTAATAACATAGGGTAAACGCAATTATATAATATTAAGCTTGACAAAAAAGTTATAAGAAATTAAATTGCAACCGAAATTCAAACAAATGGAGTGAGTGTGAGAAAAGTTCTTCTAATCATATTTTTCGTCTTTTTAATCATCTCTTTTTATTCTTGCAGCACTTTTAATTCTACAACCCGAACTTCTAAAAACTTAAGATCCGATACAACAAAGGTATCAATAACATCTATCGTAAATGAAATGCTTGAAAATGCAAGACGGGATTATGTTAATGCTTTGTATAAACAGAAATTGGGTTTTAGAGCCGAGGCTCTCAGTTTTTATGAATCAGCTCTCTCTACTATTAATAAGCTAAGTTATTATCCTAATGTAGAAGAAAATGAAGTTTTTATCGAACTTGAAAATTCGATTGTTGAGGACTACAAATCATATGTAGAAAGTATGGAAGAATTACCTGAGAACGTATCCATTAGTGCTTTAGAAGAGTGGATGAATAAAAGAATTCCTGATTTTGATATAGAAGAAGATTCTGTAATTGTTAATAAAGATGATAATAAAAGTATTACAGTAATAGTCGGAGATTTTCCATTAGAAGTAAACAGACATGTTGAACAATACTTAGAATATTTTACAGGACGAGGCAGCAAGTATATTGAACTCTGGCTTTCGAGATCTGGCAAATATTTCCCGATGATGGCACAGGTATTTGCATCAGAAAAGGTACCGCAACAATTAATATTTTTAAGCATGATAGAAAGCGGATTAAATCCTATTGCACGTTCCTGGGCAAAAGCAGTTGGTATCTGGCAATTTATTAAAGGTACTGCAAGAATTTATGATCTTGATATAAATGTTCATATTGATGAAAGACGTAATCCTGAAAAAGCTACCTACTCAG
>JAGXSM010000063.1 GCA_018333725.1 Melioribacter sp.
ATTTCTTCTACATATTTCGCATCGGTATATTCAATTGTTTGAAATTTTTTTTTATCAATATAATTACCCGGATTAACCCTGACTTTTTCTACAATACGCGCTGCAAGTTCTGCAGCATTTGGAGTGAAATGAATATCGGCTATTAAAGGAGCGTTATAACCCCGCTTACGTAATTCATTTTTAATGTTTTGCAGGTTTTGTGCTTCTTTCAAACTTGGAGCTGTTATTCGTATATATTCACATCCGGCGTTAATCATTCTAATGGATTGTTCTACCGTTGCTACTGTGTTCATTGTATCCGTGGTAGTCATAGACTGAATACGAATAGGATTATTTCCCCCAAGGGGAATATCACCAATATAAACTTCGCGGGTTCTATACCGGGAATACCTCGTTAAGCTTTCGCAATATTTTTTCAAATTTTCTATCATATTTCTTTAAACGACAGGACTTTACGGTAAGTTCTATTCAACTTAATTTTTTGCCAGCTCATTTAAAAATATTTTTATAAACTCACCCACAGAGGAAGGGTCTTTTGCAGTAACAATATTATTTGAGATAATAATCGGATTGTCTTTATACTCTACTCCGGTACGCTCAAGTTCTTTTTTATCATCAGGGTAACACGTGGCACATTCAGTAATAATACCGGCTTTAGCCAGAATTATTGGTGCGGCACAAATAGCACCAACTGGTTTTTTCTTTAAGTGGAATTTTCTTGCAATTGAATGGAGGTGTGAATTATTCCAGTAATTTCTAACCCCGCTCCCTCCAATAAAAATTATTCCGCCAAAATTACTTTCGTGAATGTTATAAAGCTGCATATCGTTCTTAACTTTCAATCCATTCGATCCTGAACACAAAGCATAAGCATCCGATGCGATAAACACTTTAACGTGCGATCTTTCCAGTGCGTTTATTATAATCAGGTATTCCTGCTCATTGAAATCCTGAGCGGGTAGAATTATCAGGACACTACGATTTATCAATGATATGCCACTAATTAAATTTTCCGGTAACAAAATACAAAGTTTAACTCTGATCGGCAATCGAACGCGGTTTAGTTTAATTAATAAAATATCTAATTTCGTTTGTAGATTGTTTACAGTTTAGTATAAAGAGAGCAAAACTTAAAATGCGGATACCCGAACAAAAAATAGAAGAGATTAGAAATAGTGCCAACATAGTTGATATTATTTCGGGATATGTTCAGCTTAAAAAACGCGGCAAGAATTTTATAGGGCTCTGCCCATTTCACCAGGAAAAAACACCGTCATTTACAGTGAGCGACGATAAACAGATTTATCATTGCTTTGGATGCGGCAACGGCGGTAATATTTTTAAGTTCCTTATGGAATTTAAAAACATCTCTTTTGTAGAAGCGGTTGAGGAAGTAGCTGAATCATTAGGAATTAAAATTCAATATGATAAAGATGTATATGATGAAAAGCAGAATGAACTTGAAGAGTATTACGAAATTAATCTTGTTGCAGCGCGATACTTTTCTGATTGTTTGTTAAAAAGTAATGAGGGCGAAGAAGCACGCGAGTATCTAAAGAAAAGGGAAATAAAATTACAGAGTCAAAGATCATTCGGAATGGGTTACGCACCATATGGATGGAATAATTTTCTGCTTCATGCAAGAGAAAACAAGATTGATCTTTCCAAAGCAAAATTACTTGGGCTGATAGATATAAACGATAAAGGTGAATATTACGATAAATTCCGGCATAGAATTATTTACCCGATCTTTTCACCAAACGGACGCGTAATTGCATTTGGAGGAAGGACATTAGAAAAACGCGATGATATTGCGAAGTATTTGAATTCACCCGAATCGCCGATTTATTCCAAGAGAAAATCGTTGTATGGATTATTCCAATCCAAAGAGGATATTCGAAAGCTCGACCGCGCCATTCTTGTCGAGGGTTATATGGACCTTATTTCGCTCTATCAAGCCGGGATAAAAAATGTTGTAGCATCTTCTGGAACGTCATTAACCGATGAGCAGGTTCAGCTCTTATCAAGATTTACAAAGAACATTATCATCTTATTCGACGCAGATCCCGCCGGTCAAAAAGCTTCGATTCGTTCTATAGAGATTCTGTTAAAACAAAATTTTGACGTGAAGGTTATTACGCTACCGCAAGGCGAGGATCCGGATTCGTTTATAAATAAATCCGGTAAGGAAAAATTTGACGAGCTTGTTCATTCGGCAAGAAATTTTCTTGAATATCAGACTGCACAGTTTGAAGAACAGGGATTGTTTGATGAACCGGCAAAAGCAACCGGTGCAATACGCGAGCTTGTAAGAACCCTTTCTCTTGTTGATGATGAACTAAAAAGGAATCTGCTGCTGAAATCAATCTCTAAAAAATTTAATTTGAGAGAGAAACTAATTGAAACCGAATTAAACTCTTTTCTTGATCAGCAGAAACAGAGAAGTGGTGTAAGCGAGAGGATGACAAATAAGAATATCAAGCTTCCACAAACTCTTAGCACAATTAATGTCTCGGCTTCAGAAAATCCATTCGAAAAAGAATTGGTTCGTCTTTTATTCAGCGGTAATGAAGAAATTATCAGTCATATTATAGATAGAATTGCTCCCGAACTTTACTCGGATTATAAATTAAAAAAATTGGCGGAAATTGCTTACTCTGGATTTGAAGATCAGAAATTTTCCCCTTCCTATCTTATAGATAAAATTGATGATGAAGAACTAAGAAATTTTATTTTTAAGATTACTCTTGTTGATGAAACGATAAGTAAAAAGTGGGATGAAATTTCTTACAACGGAAAGATTGAAAAAGATACTCTTGATTATGCTATTGCAACCGTTACAAATTTTCTTGTAAATCAAATTGAGCAGCAGATAAAAAGGAATAATCAGATTATCGCAGAATCTAAAGATGAGCGGCTTCATCTGGAATTACTTATGAAGAATAAAGAATTACAGGAAGAAAAGAAATCTTTGATTAATCAGACAACAAAAAAATAAAACTATGAATTATAATCCATCCATATACGAGATTAATACCCGCGTGTTTATTAAAAAGTTTGGTGCGGGTGCTAAATTAAACGACATACCGGATTCGTTCTGGGATAAGTTGAGCCAGAAGCGGTTTGATTACGTCTGGATGATGGGAGTATGGAAAACATGCTTCTCTTCAATAGAGAAATATTGTTTTGAAAGTGAGCTGGTTAATGATTATGAAAAGGCGTTAAAGAATTGGCAGAAGGAGGATGTAATCGGCTCACCTTTTGCAATCGATGTTTATGAAGTAAATGAATCCCTCGGTGGTCTGGAAAGTCTTGTTAAGCTAAAGACAAAGCTTAATGCAAACGGGATCAAGCTTATACTCGATTTTGTACCTAATCATTTTAATGCAGATACAAAATTATTGCAAACCAATCCTGGAATATTTTTATCGGTTGATAAAGAATCGTTTAATAAAGATTCTCATACATATTATCAACCAGATAAAAATGAAGAGAAGTATTATGCGCATGGAAGGGATCCGTTTTTTCCGGCTTGGCAGGATACCGTTCAAATAAATTTTTTCAGCAACGAAGCCAGAAAATATTTAACCGGAATTCTGCTCAACCTTGTTGATCTTTGTGATGGAGTAAGGTGCGATATGGCAATGCTTGCAATTAACAATGTATTTAAAAATACCTGGGCGGGCACATTGTCTAAAAGAAATACTGAACCACTTCCAACAGAATTCTGGTTGGATGTAATTAAGACTGTTAAAAATAAACGAAACGATTTTCTCTTTATAGCAGAAGCTTACTGGAATCTTGAATGGGAACTTCAACAACTGGGATTTGATTATACGTATGATAAAAGTTTTACCGATAGATTAAAAAACGATCCGGCTCTTTCAATTAAAGAACATCTTGGCGCAAACATGGATTATCAGTTTAAATCACTGCGCTTTATAGAAAATCATGATGAAGAAAGAGCGTTTTCAATTCTTGGAAAGGAAAAATCTAAAGCAGCCTCAATTATTATCAGTACAGTACCGGGAATGAGGTTTTTTTACGATGGTCAGTTCGAAGGGAAAAAAATAAAATTGCCGGTTCAGCTCGGTAGAGAACCGGAGGAACCTGTTAATAACGAACTGGTTGAGTTTTATAATAAACTCTTCTCTATTACAAAGGAAGATATTTTTAAGAAAGGTGAATGGAAATTATTAGAACCGGTTACCTCCTGGGAAGGAAACTTTTCTTTCCACAACATTATTGCATGGCACTGGACTTATCAACAGGAAAAACGGATCGTCATAGTAAATTATTCTAACGTAGTTTCAACATGCCGGTTAAAAATAGATGCGCGTGGGTATCCCGAAATATTTGAGCTGAAAGATTTGTTAAACAATCAGGATTATTTAAGATCTGCCGAAGAAGTTTTTCATACCGGGTTATATATAGAGCTGAAACCCTACCAGTCGCATATTTTTAGTTATTAATCTGAAACCGGAATTTTAATAGAGGTTCTCTCAAGATTTGTGTTCAAGAGAACCTCTAAAACTTTTCTAAAATGTAAAAGTAACACCGAATTTAATTGTCTCGTAAGTAAGAGGTGTTTCAGTATTAAAAGGCCAGTTCATCTTTTCCTTTTTCAAACTGTAGAAAGCATAATTGTATCCGTTCTTAAGAAGGAAGTTTACAATTGGTCCGGCAATTGGGGAGGCATCAATTACTTCATCAATAAATTTATCTAAAGCATTCAACCCGGCCATCTCAATAGCATAGCTGCCAAGATGTTTCCAGAAAACGTAACGGGGAAAAATTACCGCTGCTTCATATCCGGCACTCAATGAAACCATTCCGAAACTAAAATTAACTCCTCCTTCTGTTAAAGTACCAAACCGGAAATTGCCATCGTATCTCTTAAGTATTTCTGTATCATCTATTGCATTTTGCGCTCCAATAAAAGGAAGAATTGAAACCGGGTAATCTTTCATTTCGAGTTTAGACCAGGTTATTGCAGATTGTACATAAGGATTGATTTTGATGTTATCGAAGTTGTAACCGTATCCATTTCTTTTACCGAAACCGAACCGGAGTAATTCGGAAGGTAATTCATCATACTTTCTTTTTTCGGATCTAAGCTTTGTGGAAAGCTGGGAAAGAAACGAATATTTCTCCTCGAAATATTGAATGCCTTCTTCATATGGTTCGTCATATGATGCAAATCCAAGTTTAATTTCCAGCAGACCAACATTAGAAAGTTTGCTGAATAATTTTTGATGATCCAGTTTGCTTAAGCCCCAGTTAACTTCTATAAATGGATTGCCCCCTCTCCAGTGCCACCAATCATCATCCCAATCCCATCCGCTGCTTTTTGATAGACTGAAGTTTTGTGCTTTTAATGAAGGGGAGAGGGTAATAAAAAACAAAAAAAATAAGATTAATTTTTTATTCATAGTAGTTACTCCAAATATTTATTTGCGAATTTAGACGGAATTACTTGGGGATTGGTTACGGGATTAAATTTAAATTGTGGAAAAATTATTGAAATTTTTTCCGGTCTTTTGATGCAGAGTGTTAAACAATGCATCCAGGAGTACATCGTTTTGAACGGGCTTTGTTATAAACAAATCAACGCCAGCATCATAGGCGTTGTCCTTGTCTTTCTGAAAAGCATGTGCTGATAAACCAACGATAGGCATATCGGAATGTTCGGTTGATTTTCTGATTTCCTTTGTTAGTTGAAGCCCATCCTTTTTACCTCTTAATGAAATATCCATCAAAATTAAATCGAACTTTTGTTCTTTCATTTTCTGGTAAAAAGTATCAGCCGAATCACAAACTTCTATGGTGAAATATTTGCGTAAGAAAAACTGTAGGAATTTTTGATTTTCGAAGTCGTCTTCAACAATTAACAGTAATGGCTTTTCATGTGATGTCATGTTCGGCTTTCATTTATTTACCTCACAAATATAGTTATAAATTTAAAAAGTGTAAATACTTTCTCGCTAATATTCATCCCAGCTTTTTATAGTAAGATTATGTGGATTTTTGTTTGAAAGGGCTTCGGCTAACCGCATTGCCAATTGCCGGTTTGTAATTAACGGAATTTTGTAATCTACAGCGGTTCTCCGGATTAAATAGTCGTTTGTTAATTCTTCTTCCTGAAAATTCTTGGGTATGTTAATAACAAGATCTATTTTACCGGATTTAAGAAGTTCTATAGAATTTGGGGATTTACCGCTTATAGGCCACTCAAGAGTTTCGACGGGAATATCATTCGCTTTCATAAATTTAGCAGTACCCGGTGTTGCGTAAAAAATTATTCCCAGCTTTATTAATTGTCTTGCCGGTTCTAATAATTCGGATTTAGATTCAATTGTACCGGAAGAAATAAATATTGATCTGATTGGGAATCTGTAACCTACAGCAACAAGAGCTTTAAGAAATGCTTCATCAAAATCGTCTCCTAAACAAGCAACTTCTCCAGTAGATGCCATTTCAACTCCGGTTGTTGGATCTGCTCCCTCCAATCGTGTAAATGAAAACTCGGGGGCTTTAACACCAACATAATCCAGCGAATAAATATTATCCGGAATTACTTCCACTTTCTTTCCAACAATAACCCTGGTGGCCACCTCAATAAAATTTTTCTTTAATGTTTTTGAAATAAACGGAAAACTTCTGGAGGCGCGAAGATTACATTCAATTACTTTTACTTTGTTGTCTTTAGCAAGGAATTGAATATTAAACGGTCCATTGATGTTGAGCGATTTCGAAATGTCCGATGAAAATTTCTTAATCTGCCTTATTGTTTCAAGATAGGTTCTTTGTGCTGGAAGAACAAGAGTAGCATCACCGGAATGAACCCCGGCATTCTCAACATGTTCTGAAATAGCCGAGCAGATTATTTTTCCGTTTTGAGCTACAGCATCAAATTCAAGCTCCTTTGCATTTACCAGGAATTTAGAAATTACTACAGGTGATTCGGGTGATACATCCACAGCTTTCTGCAAAAACTTTGTTAATTCTATATCATCTGTTGCAATTGCCATTGCAGCCCCGCTTAAAACGTAGGATGGACGGACAAGAACCGGATAGCCCACTTTATTTGCAAATACAAGAGCGTCCTGGAGTGTTGATAGTTTACTCCACTCCGGCTGCTCAATTCCTAATTCATCAAGCATTGCAGAAAATTTACTTCTGTCTTCCGCTTTATCAATTGACTGGGGCGAAGTGCCGAGTATTTTTATTCCTATCTTATGAAGTTTTAATGCCAGGTTGTTAGGAGTTTGTCCTCCCATTGATACAATAACGCCCTTTGGTTTTATCGCATCATATATTTCCCAGATCGTTTCAGTTGTTAACTCTTCGAAAAACAGAGCATCGGACTGGTCATAATCGGTGCTAACGGTTTCAGGATTACAATTTACGATAACTGTTTTATAACCGAGCTCTCTTAATGTTTTGCCGGTATTTACACAACACCAATCAAATTCAACCGAGCTGCCAATTCGGTAAGGACCCGAACCGATAATAACAACACTATCTTTAAGATTGAAATCGAAATCGTGTATTGTGCTGTTGTATGATAAGTAGAGATAATTTGTTTTAGCCGGATATTCAGCAGCAAGTGTATCAATATGCTGAATGAAAGGAGTGATTGAGTATTTCTTTCGGAGTAGATAAACGTCGTGCGCATCCTTACCTAACAGGTTTGCAATTTGCCGGTCAGAAAATCCGTGCTGCTTGGCTTCTAATAATAATTCCTTACTGATACTTTTATGGTTCCCGATCTTCTTTTCGATATTAACAATATTCTGGATTTTGTATAAGAACCATTTGTTGATATGTGTTAACGAATGAACCCAATCTATAGAATAACCCTGTTTAAGAGCTTGAATAACCGCAAAGATTCTTTCTTCGGTTGGATTTTTTAGTGCTTCTTCCAGCTCCTCAAATTCAACTTTTGTTCTGCTCGCGGTTAAACCCTCCACACCAATATCGAGCATGCGCATTGCTTTTTGAATTGTCTCTTCAAATTTTCTTCCTATAGCCATTACTTCACCAACAGATTTCATCGAAGAGCCGAGTTTTCGTTTTACCAAACGGAATTTCTTTAAATCCCACCTTGGTACTTTAATAACAATGTAATCGAGAGCAGGTTCAAAAAATGCTTTTGTGGTTTTTGTAATTGAGTTGGGAAGTTCATGTAATCCATAACCAAGAGCAAGTTTTGCTGCAACAAATGCAAGCGGGTAGCCAGTTGCTTTGGATGCGAGTGCAGAGCTTCTTGAAAGACGCGCATTTACTTCTATTACTCTATAATCTTCGGAATCAGGATCGAGTGCATATTGAATATTACACTCACCTACAATTCCAAGATGACGTATGGTTCTAATTGCTATTTCGCGGAGTTTGTGATATTCGTTGTTAGAAAGAGTTTGACTGGGGGCAACAACAATACTTTCGCCGGTATGAATTCCCATCGGATCAATATTTTCCATATTACATACGGTTATGCAGTTATCATATTTATCGCGGACAACTTCATATTCAATTTCTTTCCATCCTTCAAGATATTCTTCAACCAAAATTTGTGATGAATAAGAGAGAGCTTTAGAAGCAATTTTTTTTACTTCATTTTTAGTTCTACAAATTCCCGAACCAAGTCCACCCAGCGCATAAGCAATTCTGATAATTACAGGAAAGCCGATTTCTTCTGCATATTGAATAGCATCTTCTACTTTAGTTACTGCTTTACTCTGAGGGAATTTTACATCTATTTCGGAAAGTTTATTACAGAATAATTGTCTGTCTTCAGTATTCTCTATTGCATCTATTTGAGTGCCCAGTACCTGTACTTTATATTTTTTAAGAATACCTTCACGGTGAAGCGCCAAACCGCAATTTAAAGCTGTCTGACCTCCGAACCCTAAAATAATTCCGTCTGGTTTCTCTTTCTTGATTACACGTTCAACATAATGTGTATTAATGGGAAGCAAGTAAACTTTATCTGCCAGGTAATCGGATGTTTGAATTGTTGCAATATTGGGGTTAATAAGTATTGTAAAGATTCCTTCTTCTTTCAAAGCTTTGATTGCCTGAGAACCCGAATAATCGAATTCACCGGCTTCGCCAATTTTAAGAGCCGAACTTCCAATAATTAAAACTTTTTTGTGTTTCATTTATTTCCTTATTTCAAGTCTTTTAAGAATTCATCAAATATAAATGAAGTATCAACCGGTCCGGGTGCAGCTTCCGGATGAAATTGAACGCTTCTGAACGGAAGTTTCTCATGCCTGATTCCTTCATTGGAATAATCATTTAAATTTTCGAACCAGGGCTCCCATCCGCGGGGAAGTGATTTAGTATCAACAGCAAAACTATGGTTCTGAGATGTTACATAACATTTATTGGAATCAACTTCTTTAACCGGCTGGTTCTGACTTCTGTGACCGTATTTTAATTTATATGTTTTTGCACCAGCTGCCAGTGAAAGGATTTGGTGGCCCATACAAATGCCAAGTATTGGAACCTGCCGCTTTAATAATTTTTGTGTTGAGGAAACTAATTGTTTGTAAACAGCCGGGTTGCCAGGTCCGTTTGAAATTACCACGCCGTCAAAATCTTCGTCGCTGAATTCATAATCGTATGGAACTCTTAATACTGTTACATCTCTTTGCAAAAGATTTGTAAGAATACTTTTCTTACATCCGCAATCGATTAATAATATTTTCGAGCTTCCCTTTCCATACTTTTCTTTTTTTATAATTGTAACCTTAGAGATAAGATTTTCTACATCGGGGTCATAGTAACCAACATTATCTTCACCAATTATTATCTTACCTAACATGGTTCCGTGTTCACGTAAAATTTTTGTTAGTCTTCTTGTATCAATTCCGAAAAGCCCGGGTATATGGAATTTTTTTAACCAGTTTGATAAACTTTGAAAGGCGGTCCAGTGACTGAAAAGCTCGGATTGTTCTGATACTATCAGACCCTGAATTTGAATTCTGTTCGACTCAAAATATTCGGGAATATCATCGTTGATATTAAAATCAGGTATTCCATAATTTCCAATTAATGGATAAGTCATAACAAGAATTTGACCTTTATAGGAAGGATCGGTTAAAGTTTCCGGATAACCAACCATACCGGTATTAAAAACAACTTCGCCGGCAGTAGATGAATGATACCCAAAAACCGTTCCTTCAAAAACACTTCCGTCCTTTAGTTCTAGTCTGGCTTTGTTCTTGAGTGCGGTGTTTTTGCTCAATTTAAAATCCTAATAGTAATTAAGAATTGGTCTGGGCAGGGGAGTGATTCCAGATAAAGAAAATTTTGAAAATTGCCCGCAAAAGGTAATAAAATTTTCCCATTGGAAAAAATATAATGATTACAGATTTTGTAAATAAATTTTTAGCGATAATTAATTGGTGTTTCATTCCAAGTAATACTTGTTTAATTTTGAATTGTAACAAAAACAAAAAAAATCATGAAAAAATTTACCATTGTTCTCTTCTTAATTGCTTCGACAGTTATACTTGGACAGAACCGCGGCATGTTAAGAGGTTTTGTTGCGGATTCAACCAGCGGCGAAGCATTACCTTATGCAAACATTTATATCCCTGAAATTAAACGAGGTGCTTCTACTGATCACAGGGGATTCTTTTTAATGGCTTCACTTCCCCACGATAAACCCCTTACAGTTCGGGTTTCTTATATCGGGTATGAGACAAAAGAATATTTTATGTATATAGAACCTTATATCGTTACAGATATTAGAGTTCTTTTAAAGTCTACCGGTGTTCAGCTTCAAACAATTGAAAAGATCGGCGAGAAAGTTGCAAAGGAAAATGCTACTGATCTCAGCTTGCAGAAACTTGCAATTAGAGATATCGAGAATTTACCAAAAGGTGTAGAGCTCGATATCTTCAGAGCGCTTCAAAAATTACCGGGGGTTCAAACCGCCGGAGATGTGTCGGCAAGATTTTATGTCCGGGGCAGCTCAAGTAATCAGAATCTGGTTCTGCTGGATAACATCCCGATTTACAATCCATTCCATGCTCTGGGTATATTCAGTGCAATCGATCCGGAAATGGTTAGTTCTGTAGAATTTTATAAGGGAGGATTTCCGGCTGAATACAGCGGAAGGCTTTCGTCCGTTCTTAAAGTTGTTACAAGGGATGGAAACAGAAATAATTTTAGTGGAAAAGGAAGTCTTAGTTTTTTAACTGCTAAAGGATTGGTAGAAGGACCAATTCCGGGCGGATCGTTTATTGCAAGTTTTCGCAAGAATTATTCCGACAAGATTCTAAAAAAGTTCAGAAACAACAATTCAATACCAGCCGATTTTTACGATTTATTTGCAAAGGTAAATTACCAGGATGATGAATTTATGCAGGATGCAAAATTTACTGCAAGTGTATTCCATAGCAGCGATAAGGTTTTTAACAATAATATAAAAAGAGAGGATTTTAAGTGGTCTAATACAACTCTTAACCTAAACTATTTCCAGATTTCCGATTCACCGCTATTCTACCAGGTAGAAGTTGGCTACAGCAATTTTGGAGGAGAGAGAATTCCAAATGAAAGTGGTGCAAAGGGCGTGGTAAATGAAGTTAATGATGTTGTGATGAGAATGGATTTCAGTTATGTGTATGATAGTAAAGACGAACTTAGTGGCGGATTTAAAATTTCTGAAGTTCACAACAAACTTATTTTAGAAAATTTCAGAGGTCAGCAAAAGGATATTGGTTCTAAAGGAACCAACATTAGCGCATATCTCCGCTACAAACTGCTTAGATGGTCTTTTCTTGGTGTTGATTTTGGTAATCGAGTTAATCTTACACGTTTAGCTGGCGGTGGATCTTCTTACTTTCTTGAACCGCGCCTTGGAATGACTATTAGATTTATTCCAGAATTTGCATTCAAATCCTCGTGGGGTATATTTATGCAGGATCTTTCGACTATCTCGGATGAAAATGAAGTCGTTACAATATTTGAACCATGGTTAATTACACCGTTGTATCTTCAACCGTCCAGTTCAATTCACTACATCAGCGGATTTGAATTTACGCCCACACCCGAACTCTCATTTAACGTAGAGGGTTATTATAAATTGCTGCATAATATTTCTGTTCTTAACGAACGGAAATTTTTTCCATACGATAATGATTTGATCTCAGGTAAAGGTGAAGCTTATGGGTTGGAATTTTTATCGCGATATATGAATTGGCCGATTAACCTGTCTGCTTCTTATTCTCTGGCATATACATTTAAGGATGTTGACGGGGTTCGTTATGCTCCCCGATACGATGCAAGACATACTGTAAATGTTTCACTTGAATATGATTTCGGTTACGGATGGTCTGCCAGTGCAGTTTGGACTTATACAAGCGGAATGCCTTTCACTCAAATGGCTGGATATTATGAACGTCTTACAATCGACGAACTCGACCCGGGGCAGTCGTATCTTACTTCATATAACCCTTTCATTTTATTGGCCGAAAGAAATCTCGGTAGATTGCCAGATTATCATCGTCTGGATCTAAGTCTATCTAAGAAAATTCAAATTAATAATCTGAAACTCTATTTTGACGTAAGCGCACTGAATGTATATAATAGAAAAAATCTCTTTTATTTTAGAAGAGATACAGGCGAGCGTGTTGACATGCTTCCGTTTTTTCCCACAGCTACTGTAAAGGTGGAATTATGAAAAAAACTTTCTTGGCATTTATTTTAACGGTATCTGCATTAGCGTTTTTATCTTGTGAAGATCAAGTAAACCCGAAAGCAGATTTTGAAGAAGTCTATGTGCTTAGCTGTATAATCAGAACAGATACGACATATCAGATTGCAACCATATCCCGTTCTTATGATGTAAATGGTTTCGATCCAACAACAAATTCGGCAGATCCTTTTATAAAGGGAGCTAAAATAAAATTATTTTACGACAATAAAGTTGTAGAGTTTAGAGATACTGCTATTGCACGCGATGCAGATTCCAGATACAAAGCACCCATGAATATTTACTACACAAATAAATTCATATCAACTAGTTTACCTGTTGCTCTAAGAATAGAAGCAACTCTTCCGAATGGGAAAGTGCTTAGTGCGTCGAGCGAACTTATATCAATCTACTCGGTTTATATAAATTCTCTGAATGTTCCCATTTCTTCTAACCCGCTTTCCAGCAAGTTAAACTTTACCTGGGGCGAATGGATGCTAACACCGAATTCAAAAGGTGTTTATTATGCCCCGGAACTTGTTATTTTCTATACTCAGGATAAGGGGGGCGTAAAAATAAAGAAACAGAAAAAAGTACCTGTTTTTTATGCTAATACCACAAGTGGGTTATTACCTATCTATCCTCAGATTCAAGCTGGAATAAAAAGCGCAGCATTCGAAATGGATGCAATTAACAGAGCTATGGCAGAAATTTCCGATGGGGAACCTCAAAAAAGTAATTACAAAATAGATGGCGTAGTATTCCGCTTACTATTAATGGATGCCGGTCTGGCTTCGTATTATTCGCTTCAAAAAACCTTTTTAGATGAATTCTCAGTCCGGGTTAATCAACCCGATGTTACTAATATTAATGGGGGATTAGGTGTCTTTGGCAACTATACAATTAAACAGATTAATGTAGAAATTGCCCGGGAATATATTAATTCGTTTGGCTATAATTGAGCCCGGTAACTTATTGTAATTTACATGATGAATATCATTCCAAAAGGTGTGAAAATAAAATATATTCATTTAGCGGTAATTGCTATCTTGTTCAGTAAGTCGGCTGGTACTTAACTGTTCAAGTTATGGCAGAGGAGGGAACAGTAATTTGTTCCCTCTGCCGTATTATAGAGGAGTGTAGATAACATTAATGAATCGTTCCTTAAAAAGTTTTTTATTGATTGTAATACCATTTCTTTCATTTGCATGTTCATCTGCCCCAAGGTTTTCTTCCGAAAAAGAAAAACTTTCGGAGAGAAGTTATGCGGAGAAAGAGGATTTAAGTCGATATGAAAAATATCCGGTGCTTGAATCGGTTGAAGGAATAGCATCGTATTATGCGGATAAATATCATGGTAAGATTACCTACAACGGCGAAGTATATGATATGAATGGAATTTCCGCTGCACATCAAACATATCCAATGGAAACGATAATTAGAGTTACAAACTTATCCAACAATAAAAATGTAATTCTACGTATAAATGATAGAATGCCTTACTGGAAAGATCGGATTATCGATCTATCTCTTGGAACTGCGAGGGAACTCGATTTTATTGAGAAGGGATTAACGAAAGTTAGAATTGATGTTTTAAAATGGGGCGAAGGAAAGAAATAACCTCACCCCGTTAATATTACCTTACAAATTTCCACCAGTAGAAATAATTATTTTCTAATTCTTCAACAGAAGGCATCGGAAAAAACTTTATTTCATCGCAGCATGCAAACCAGAATCCATGCTTCAAGAATTTATAAGAAATGTCCCGAAGAATTCCACCAAGACTGATTGTCTTTGTAACTTTTTCCGGATGATCTTTCAATTCGGAAATACACTCAAAAAATCTTGAAGGGTTTACAGCCGGCAAGTCGATATGAGGAATTTGTCCGGCTTTATTACTCTCGAGAAAATGATCAACATCAAAATCAATTTGAGTGAATAATATTTTAGGAGCTCCTTTTGCTTTCTGTGTTGTAATTAATTTACTGAATTCTTTGTGATCGATATTGGAAACAACAAGTGTATCTAATGGGCAAATTTCCTGGTAGATTCTGATTTTTCTCGGATCGTGATGGTGAGTATCGGGCGAAGGATCCAGTGGTAGCACCTTACCATTTGTTGTAACAAGATACAATTTTTGAATTGCTGATAAAGGAACGTTTTCCAATACATTGTAGGAACTAATGAATTTTGTTTTCTTAGGTTGTCCGTCCGGATGCTCAACAGTTTCCGTAAGATATTTATCAATCTCGAAATAAGGATTTCTAAAATTGATATCTATTTCAGCAAAAATTACTTTTTGGCTAAAATGTTTTGCGCTTCCAGTAGTATAGTGTTCACCGAACTGTTCCGGCTCTAATTGAGATGCAATTAGTGCATTGTTTGGAAAAACAGTCATATATAAGTGTTTTTTATGTCCAGCCATAATCATCTCCAGTAATTTCTTAACTCGGTTTCAAAACTATCAAAAGGTCATTTTAAGAGCAAGCAAATCCGTTTGAATCCTTTATTATGTTTTTACATCATATTCTTCAAAAAATGGAGAAAAAATGTATCTTGATGATAATATAAAAACCGAATTGAAAAAACAGTTCGAAAAACTTACTAAAAAGGTAAAGATTATTTTTTTTACACAGGAATTAGAATGCCAGTTTTGTAAGGAAACAAGGGCAATACTATCGGAGCTTGTTGAAGTTTCTGATAAGCTTACTCTGGAAGTAAAAAATTTTATTGTTGATAAAGCCGATGCCGAAAAATATGGAGTTGATAAAATTCCAGCCACGGTTATTCTTGATGAAAACGGAAAAGATTACGGAATAAAATTTTATGGAATTCCAAGCGGTTATGAATTTGCTTCTTTATTAGAAGACATTAAAATGCTTGGTACAGGTAATACGGGACTTCCACAAGAAATTGAAAACGAAATAAAAAAAATTGACAGCGATATCCATATGCAGGTTTTTGTAACACCAACATGTCCTTACTGTCCCCAGGCTGTTGTAACCGCACACAAATTTTCCTATTTGAATGACAAGATTAAAGGGGATATGATTGAAGCAACAGAATTTCCGCATCTCTCGAATAAATATAATGTCCGTGGAGTACCCAGAACAGTAATAAACGAATCGACATTTATTGAAGGCGCCGCACCGGAACAAATGGTTCTGGATAAAGTTAAAGAAGTATTAAAAAGTGTATCTGTATGAAAATCGATAAACAATTTATTATAAAAAAAGCACTACCTGTTTTAGGTGGCGCGCTGTTAGGTTACGCCTACTATTACTTTATAGGTTGTTACAGCGGAACTTGTCCTATAACCAGCAACCCATACATATCAACATTCTATGGGGCATTAATAGCTTTTATTCTGGTTCTGCCAACAAAAAAGAAAAGTGAGCAGCTTGAAGAAAATAAATAAAGATATTGAAATTGAAGAACTTGTTAAGATAATTCCAGAATCTGTAACCTACCTAAATGAAAAAGGAATCAGGTGTTTAAGATGCGGAGAACCAATATGGGGAACACTGGAAAATGCTGCAAGGGAAAAAGGTTTTAGTGATGCACAAATTGAGAACTTTACAAATGAATTGAACCTTCTGGCAAATAATCAGGTTAGTAACTTTTGAGAGTCTATAAGAATTATTATTTTTCAACCCACTAATTCAGAGGAAATAATGAAAAATCAGAAAATAAATGAAAAAAAGAGCGGACTAACAAAAAAACAGAGAAGCTGGATCTATACCGGATTTTTTGTTGGAGTAATTTTATTGTTATTTGTTGTAAACAATACCGGCAGCGAACCGGAACAGGGTCCATATCCACCCAATTATGTCCCTGCTAACCAAACAAAATCTGTTATGGCTTATAACTTTACGTTACCTACAACCGATGGTAAACAGTT
>JAGXSM010000064.1 GCA_018333725.1 Melioribacter sp.
TCTCATCACTCCACTGTTATCATCAGGATTATTTCCGCCATATGAATCACCCGGTCCTTCTATTGCAGCAGTACCGCCAGGAACGTTAATTGGTGCATTACCTAATAAAATTATTCCGCCCCAGTCTCCATATGTGGGCTGACGTGTTGCACCCGGTTTTGTAAATTCACTAGTAAATATAATTGGATTCTCTCTTGTTCCTTCAGCAAAAATCTTACCGCCTGGTTTAACAACAAGCGAGCCCTGAGAAGAGTTCTGTCCATATATCTTTGTACCAGATTGAATTGTTAAAGAAGCACCTGATTGAACTCTTACAATTCCAACCAACATATATGTCTTGTCAGAAGTCCATGTAGTATTGGTAGTAATGTCACCTGATACAAGCACATCCTGAGAATATATTGTGTTAAATGCGAGCATAAACACAAACAGAATTAAGTACAACTTCTTCATCTTACCTCCATATAATTAATTAATATAATTCCATTAATTCTCAGGGATTCCAGGCAGCAGTTTTTTACAAACTATAGCTAAATCCAACCGAGAATGTTTGTCCCCTTTTTCCAATTTCGGACGGTTTATCACCATCCGGGGTTTTTTGAATAAACTTGATGTCTTGTGCAAGAATATCTCTTGCAGCAACTTTTAATGATAATCCACTGTAAATTTTTGTTGATAAACTAAAATCAATCTGATCGCGCGGTAATTCAACAACATCACCCAATCCTCCAAATCCAACTTTAGCAATTCTTTCCCCTACTTTATTATATATAAGTGATGCAGATAAGGAGCCAGAATAATCTTCATAATATATTCCGAGGTTGAGAATGAAATCTGCTTGACCTTGCAAAGGTCTTTCACTAATCTGAAATCCTCTATTTTCCAATTCAATTTTCGATTTAATAAGACTCAAATTGCCAACAACAGCAAAATTATTTAACAAAGGAGAAATGAATTCCAGTTCTTTACGAATTTCAAACTCAACTCCGTAATTATTAGCTTTCATGGCATTTTCATAAGACCTGATCGGTTCAAGTGCAGAAGATGATATAAGAATTTGCTCTATTGGATCTAAAAACTTTTTATAAAAACCGCTTATAGAAATTAATTCTTTCGGTGCAGGATAAAATTCAAATCTAATATCATAATTGCTGATCAAACTTCTTTTCAGTTTTGTATTACCCATTACCAGTTCATTCGATACAAAATCAAAGTAGGTGAAAGGAGCAATTTCTCTAAATTCAGGACGGGCTAATGTTCTGCTTGCTGCAAATCTAAGGTTAATTGTCTCTGATGGCTGATAGGTAATATTTATACTTGGGAATATATCATTGTATTGTGCATTTACATCAATCGGTTCACCGGTTCTGCTTTTTGAATTGAGCTTTTGAACTGAATTTTCATAACGGAGACCGGTAACAATTTTAATTTTATCAATCGGTTGAAAATCCATCATTAAATAAGCAGCATTTATATTCTGTTCTGCTGAATAACTATCTGTCGGTTGAGTAATTTCCGTTATTTCAATAAAAGTAGGATTGATATTCTGAGGAGCAAAAATTTTATCAATACTCTGTTGAAGTATCTTATCTTCCTCCAGGAAATTACCACCGGGAATATTTCTAAATCCGAAGATCCTTGCGTTGAAAGCTCTATCTTTCTTATCAAGTAAATAACCTAATTTGAAAGATGGCAAGTTTGGATTTTCGAAAGGTTTTATTGTGAAATTGAATTGTGCACTATAATTATTATCAGTAAGGTTACCAAAATATCTTGTGAACAAAGATTGATCCAATAATAATCTTAATGGTTCGTTCTCATCAAAATAGTCGCGTGCATAAATATATCTTCTTGCATCCGGTTCGTCACGCTTCGAAATTGCATAACTCAAATTCCATTCGAAATTAATTCCATTTAATAAATTGAAATGGTGATTTCCTATGAGCTGCGTAGAATAGAGAGACCTGGAAACATATTTTAAGGATGTTACTTTTCTATGTTGCAAATAGGAAGTATAAGAGCCTTCATAAGTTGTTGTTTCGTCATCGGCATTCTGGTTGTATACATTTTTCAAACTTATTTTATGATTTCTTCCAGACTTATAACTTAGATTGAATAAAGCGCCCCATGCAATACTTGCAATACTATTAGTCCCTTGATATTGATATCTCGGACCTTCATAAGTATAATTTGCCTGTTCAAGTTCTTTTAGCTCGAATGAATTTGAGTATGTTAAGGATCCTATATAACCAAGAATGTCATTCCCTAATGCAAGCTGGTTACCAAGGTTTATCTTAAAGCTGCTGTTTACCGGAGCTTTTGAAAATGAAGTTTGCCAGTTATTCTTGAATGCTAATCCGTAACTCTGCAATTCTGAAGGTGAGAAAGTCCGATCCAGTCTCTTTGCTGGAATAAGTGAAGGTATTTCCCTTGTACCATCATCAAATCCAATAAAGTCCTTAGAGCCACCGCTATATGTCGAAAAATTCTTGAAAGTTGAACGTGTGTTAAATGCAGAAGATGCACTTATATCAAATATAAATTTTGAGGGAAATTCAATCGTATTGATTTCTACCAATCCACCTGTAAAATCTGCTGGTTTATCGGGTATAAATGTTTTGGAAGTTAGTACATTTTCAATAAGACTTGCGGGAAATAAATCATAAGCAAAACTTTTTTTCTCCGGGTCTGTACTCGGAAGGTTAGCACCATTAAGCATGGTATTATTATAACGATCACCCACACCTCTAATGAATGCATATTTACCTTCGGATATCGTTACACCCGTCATTCTCTTCAAAACATCTGTTCCATCCGAGCTATTATTTTTGCTTATCAACTCGGCGCTCAATCCGTCAACAATATTCATAGAATTTTTCTGAATATTAAGTATTGCACCTTCGGTTGATTTCAGTGCTTCTGCAGTTACAACTACTTCGTTAATTTCAGTTGAGGTTGGCTTTAATTGAATATTAAGTTTAGTATCCTTACCGGCTTCAACTTTCACATTCTGAACTGTAGTAGCCTGATATGATACGAATGAAAACTTAATTGAATATGTACCGGGTTCTAATCCCTTAATTGCGTAGTAACCGTCAAGATCCGATGAAGTACCTGTATTAGTCCCGACTACAATAATGTTAGCACCGATAAGAACTTCATTATTCGATGCATCCATTACTCTTCCGGAAATTGAACCTTTGCTTTGTGCAGAAATAATTCCTGTGGATATTACTATCAGGAATAAAAGGGTCTTAAGTTTTGACAAGATATAATACCCTAATTGTAAATTAGTTGACTTGTACATTTCTCTCTCCATTGTTAAAAATTTCTCCGAGACAAATGTATATTTTGAATGTTACGAGAATGTTAAGGGTATGTTAAGGAATTGTTAAGAAATTATTGAGGCTGGTTAAAAGAATTCTAATTTATTTTGGTATTAAATCGGTTCTTCCCCATTCTTTTAGTTTGTTAAGAATAAATTCAACCGATTTTTCATGTTGTTTATTCCCATTTCCTTCAATGCTCATCGGATTACCAAAAGCGATATTAACTTCTTTGGTTGTATCAATTTTACCAAATTCTTTAATAATTTTTCCCGTTCCCCATGCATCTGTAACTATTGCAACTGGAATAACAGGTATATTGTTTTTTTTAGCAAGCTTTACTCCGAGTGAATTAAAGGTTGCCGGGTCAAATATTCTGCTTCTTGTCCTTTGTGGAAAAATAATAATTGAATAACCATCTTTAATTTTTTCACTACCAATATTAAGGACTGTCATTAAATCTTCTTTAGGATTTTCTCTACCAACTACAATAGGATGTCTTGCAGATGCAATCGGTCCAAATAAAGGAAACGTTGTTAACTCTTTCTTTATTACATAAACTACTTTCTTAACCTGATGAATAAATGAGGGGAATAAAAATGTTTCGAGAATACTCATATGGTTGGAAACAAAAATTACTGGGCCTTCTACTTTTTTAAGATTATCAATTCCTGTAACCGAAACTTTAATACCCGTTTTTTCTATACTTTCTAAAATGTCTATTGAAGAATTTACCCAGTTAATGCTATCATAAATTTTCTTTTTAGCTTGACGGTTACTATAAAGAATTATTCTCAATACATGTGTTAAATAAAAATACAATGATGGGAATATTTTTTTAGAATATCTCTTTTCTGTATAGTATTCATTTTTTTCAGCAAGAAATCTTTTATAAGCGTGCATGGCAAGTTATTTTTGTAATAATGAATGGCACAAAAATGAAGAAAACAAATTATTCAATCAAGTTTTTTGAAGAAGTGACCCCAAGGGGATTCGAACCCCTATTACCGCCGTGAAAGGGCGAGGTCCTAACCATTAGACGATGGGGCCAGCTATAAAATGATGACCATTACGAATTGAAAGAAGAAGTGACCCCAAGGGGATTCGAACCCCTATTACCGCCGTGAAAGGGCGAGGTCCTAACCATTAGACGATGGGGCCAGCTTATAAAACTTTGGGTGACCAATGGGACTTGAACCCATGACCTTCTGGGCCACAACCAGATGCTCTAACCAAACTGAGCTATGGTCACCATAAATCTTCCATTAAAACAAAAAACATTATTTAACCTGTACGCCCAAGTGGACTCTCCTGTAGGGATGCCTCCGGCAGAACCACTAACCCTCAGCTTAAATTTTTCTGAGTTTTCTATAAGCGTTGTACGCCCAAGTGGACTCGAACCACTAACCCTCAGCTTAGAAGGCTGATGCTCTATCCTGTTGAGCTATGGGCGCATCAATAAGAACTATTGTCGGGGCGGCAGGATTCGAACCTGCGACCTCCTGGTCCCAAACCAGGCGCGCTAGCCGGGCTACGCTACGCCCCGAATTCAATATATTTCAAAGAATTACAACAAAATGTTCAAAAATAGGAAACAAAAAATATGGTTTTGAGTTCGAAATGTCAATTTTATACTCTCAATTTCGCTTAACGTTTTTTATTCCTATTTTTACAACGAATAATAGCCAATATTAAATGCCCTTTTTAAGTTTTCTCCTAAAAAGATATATCAAATCGAAGAAAGAATCGCGTTTCATTTCTACTATCTCATTTATTACTGCTTTAGGAATTGCACTTGGTGTAACAGTAGTTATTATTGCTCTTACTATACTGGGCGGATTTCAAAAAGTCGTTTCGGAAAAAATTATTGACTTAAATTCGCATATTAAAATTTCTTCTTTCGGAAATAGAGATCTCCCGAATCCCGAAACTGTTATTCCATTCTTCGAAAAAAACTATGGAAATAACTTTATAAATATTCAACCTTTCATCTCAAAACTTGCAATAATTAAAAACCGGAATTATACAGAAGGTGTTACTATAACAGGACTTGCTGATACAAACCTTACTTCAACACTCAATAAATTCTTAAAAGAAGGTTCCATTCAAAATAATTTTGAAGGGATGCCTACAATTTACATCGGCAAAAAACTTGCCGAAAAATTATTTGCAAAAGCTGGAAACCGGGTTACTGTTTTCTCGCTTCATCAGAATAAAATTCCGTCACTCGAAAATCCCCCTTCGATAGAACAATTTTATGTGAGCGGAATATTTGAAAGCGGAATGTCTGAATACGACGACTTGCTTGTCTATGTTAACCTTGATGAAGCAAGAAAGCTCTTCGGTATGAATGATGAAATATCAGGTTATAATATAAAAGTTGCTGATATTTCAAAGATTGATTCGCTTGCCGATAAACTGCAAGAAGAACTTGGTTATCCTTATTATGTAAGAACTATTTTCAGAGTTCATCAAAACATCTTTACATGGCTGGAACTTCAGAAAGAACCGATTCCGATAATCCTCGGCTTAATTATTTTTGTTGCAGTATTTAATATTATTGGAACACTTCTAATGATAGTTCTGGAACGGACAAATACAATTGGTATATTACGTTCACTTGGTATGAAGCGTAAAAACATTATTAAACTATTTATTTACCATGGATTATATCTGTCTATAATAGGAGTAGTTACCGGCAATCTTTTGGCTTATACTCTAAGCATACTTCAGGATAAATTTAATATTATCTCATTACCTTCAAATGTCTACTTTGTTACAAGCGTTCCAGTTGCAATAGAACTGAATAATTATTTAATAGTAACTTCTGTTACGGTTATTATTTCCTTGCTTGCATCACTAATACCGGCCGTAGTTGCTTCAAAAATAAAACCGATTTCAGCAATCAGGTTCGATTAATATGTTAGAATATTTCATCGCAAAAAGATATATAAGATCGAAGCATAAGTTAAATTTTATAACGATAATTTCATTTTTATCGACAGCGGGAATAACTATTGGTGTTGCGGCTCTTATCATTGTACTATCTGTTTTCAATGGCTTCGGGTCGCTCGTTACTTCAATCTTAGTCAGTTTCGATCCGCATGTTGTAGTTTCGGTTACTGATGAAAAGGGATTTGAGAAAACCGAATCGGTAGAAAAAAATCTTAAAAATATTCCGAATGTAGATGAATACTATTCCTTTGTAGAAGGAAAGGTTGTTTTAACAAATAGAGAGACTTTTGAGATAGTAACATTGAAAGGTATTTCCAATAAGAATGAAAACAGCAACTGGGGCGTTGCTTCTAAAATAATTAGCGGTAAATTTGATCTAAGTAATGACGGCGGCACAAATAGAATAATTCTTGGACTTCCACTAGCATTAAAACTATCTGCACGCGTAGGAGATACAATTTTTGTTACCTCTGCTTATAATATTGAAAAAACCATTACTTCCCTTTCAATACCAAGGACACAAAAATTTGTTATCTCGGGAATATTCGAATCGAATAATAGAGATTACGATGTGGCTTACTCATTTACATCTTTATTGTCAGGACAAAGACTATTCGGTTTACAAAATAAAATTACCGGATTTGAGCTGCGGTTAAAAAATATTAATTACTCGGATAAAGTTAAAAGTGAATTACAATCAAAAATATCATCTGAATATTTTACAGTCAGAACCTGGTACGATCTTCATAAAGACCTGTTCAGCGTAATGCTTATTGAGCGATGGGCTGCTTATATATTACTCTGTCTTATAATTGCCGTTGCAACATTTAACATTTTTGCATCATTAACCATGACGGTTCTTGAGAAGAAGAAAGATATCGGCGTTATGAGATCGATGGGACTGAGTAGAAAATCGATCTTAAAAATTTTTATGCTGGAAGGAATTCTTGTTAGCATTATAGGAACTTTCCTCGGTATAGTAATTGGCTTATTAGTCTGTTACTTGCAAATTGAATACAATTTTTATCCGCTTGATCCAACAAAATATATTATAAATTCATTACCTGTCCAGATCAGGATTTCGGATATAATTGCTGTAGGGTTAATGGCATTGTTCCTTTCGTTTATTGCATCATTATATCCTGCTAAAAGAGCGGCTAATGCAGTTATTATTGAATCAATTAAATACGAGTAGAAATGAACTCAATGATATTAGAAGCAAAAGAAATTTACAAATCATTCTTCCGCTTAAACAATCAGAAACTCGATATCATAAAAGGGGTTTCATTTGAATTGGAAGCCGACAAAATTACAATGATTGTTGGTGCATCAGGTGCCGGCAAAAGTACATTGCTACATATTCTAAGCGGATTGGATTACCCGGATTCGGGCAGTGTTAAGATAAAAGGAACAGATCTGTTTAAGCTTAGCGATGAAAAATTATCGAAGTTCCGGAATCAGAACATCGGATTTGTATTTCAATTTCATCATCTGCTGCCTGAATTTGATGCGCTTGAAAACGTTGCAATACCGATTATGATTAACGGCAAATCACTCGCTCAAGCAAAAAAGGAAGCTCACAACATTATTGAACTGGTTGGATTGAGCGATAGAGCACATCATAAACCATCAGAACTTTCCGGAGGAGAACAACAGAGAGTTGCCGTTGCACGAGCTCTTGCTAATAAGCCATCAATTATATTTGCCGATGAACCGACTGGTAATCTAGATTCATTCAGCAGCTCAAAAATTCACGAGCTTTTCCGGGAGTTAAATACAAATCTGAAACTTACATTTCTAATAGTAACTCATAATCCTGAGTTAGTAAAAATTGCAGACAATCTATTTGAAATGAAAGATGGACTTCTTACAAAAAATAAATAGACGAAGAAAATGAAGAGTTCTCGTAGGAAATTTATTAAAACTGCCCTTGCATCAGGGGCAGCAATCGGTTTATCATCATTTCCTTCTTTTGCAGTAAATAAGGATGGTAGGATTGAATTAACCGATTCAATATTTGAGCAGAAGAAAAAAAACAGGAATGTTGTTGGTCTTGCTTGTGAGCCGCTTGATAAAGTAAGAATCGGTTTTATAGGATTGGGAATGCGCGGACCCGATGCTGTAAGTAGAATGATGAAAATTGAAGGCGTTGAAATAAAAGCATTATGCGATTTAATTCCGGAACGGGTTAAGTCTGTTCAGGAAATGGTTAAGAAAGAAGGAAGAACGGAAGCATTGGAATTTTATGGAAGTGAAAATGCATGGATGAAAATGTGTGAACGTGATGATATCGACCTTGTCTATTCATGCACACCATGGGATTTACATGTGCCCAATGCAGTTTATGCAATGAAACATGGTAAACATGTTGCTATTGAAGTACCGGCGGCAACAACTGTAAAAGATTGTTGGGAATTAGTTAATACTGCTGAATCAACTAGACGGCACTGCATGATGCTGGAAAATTGCTGCTACGACTTTTTTGAACTTGCAACACTTAATATGGAACGACAGGGACTGTTGGGTGAAATTGTTCATGCCGAGTGTGCATACATTCATGATTTACGCTGGCTAAAGTTTGATAAAGAAAAAGGTTATCAGGGTATGTGGCGCTTAAAGTATAGCACGAAGCATACAGGTAATCTTTATCCAACACACGGTATAGGACCGGTTGCACAAATAATGAATATTAATCGTGGTGATAAGTTCGATTACTTAACTTCTATGTCGTCTAATCAATTTGGGATGTCGATATATGCAAAGGAAAAATTCGGAGAGAATTCACCCGAAGTAAAGCAGTCCTATATATTAGGCGATATGAATACTACACTGGTAAAGACCAATAAAGGTAAAACGATTATGATTCAGCATGATACTACAAGTCCGCGTCCTTACAGTAGAATTCACATTTTAAGCGGAACAAAAGGAATTGCAATGAAATGGCCGCAGCAAAAAATTGCTTTAGAACCTGATGCGCATTCATGGCTTAAAGATGATGAATATAAATCGGTAATGGCAAAGTATGAACATCCGCTTGCTAAAAAAAATGGAGAGAAAGCACGCGAAGTTGGCGGGCATGGCGGAATGGATTTTATTATGGACTGGAGATTGATTTACTGCTTAAGAAACGGATTGCCGTTAGATCAGGATGTTTACGATGCTGCAACTTGGTCTTCTTTAATTGAGTTGAGTGAGATTTCAACAACAAATAAAAGTAAAAGTGTAGAGGTGCCGGATTTTACGAGGGGTGCATGGAAAACAACACCCAAAATTGGAATTGTGACTTAATAAAATTTATTTTTAATAGCACACAGATAAAGCAGATTTAACTGATAATAACTGATCTGTTCGACTGTTATACCTGTGTGCTATTTCTATGTTTTCATTAGATAATCAACAATTAACCGAACACCGAAACCCGTATCATAATTTTTTGTGTAGTTTGTATAATCGTGTTTAATAGATGGACCGGCAATATCCAGGTGTGCCCATGGAATTTTTTTATCAACAAAGTGCTCAAGAAATTTTCCCGCTGTTATTGCACCTCCCCACCTTGGACCAAGATTAGAAACATCAGCTATATCACTTTTGATAAGCGGATTAAATTCTTTCCAGAATGGTAACCGCCAGATTCTTTCGAAAGTTTTTGTGCCGGAATTTAAAAGATCGTCCGCTAATTTATCATAACTCGTAAATAAACCGGCTGCAAATAATCCCAGGGCAACAGCACAGGCACCGGTTAAAGTTGCAAAGTCAATTATCTCATCTGGTTTCTGTTGGGATGCATAATGAAGTGCATCGGCTAAAATTACTCTGCCTTCTGCATCTGTATCTTTCACTTCTATCGTCTTTCCCGAATATGCTTTAATAATATCTCCCGGTTTAAATGAATTTCCGCCAAGCATATTTTCGACTGCGGGAACAACACCGATTATTTCAACAGGTAATTTCAATATAGCAGCAGTTCTTATAATTCCAAGGACTACAGCGCCGCCGGCCATATCGGCTTTCATTTCGAGCATTCCTGCTGTTGGTTTGATTGATAATCCGCCGCTGTCATATGTAACACCTTTGCCGACAAGAGCAATTTTCTTTTTAGGTTTTATGCGCGGTTTATAATGGGCAACAATCATACATGGTGGTTTGCTGCTTGCATTACCAACAGCAAGTATTGCATTCATTTTTTTACGTTCAAGTTCTTTCTTATCGAATACTTTTACATTAACTCCATACCTGTTTAATTCCAATTTTGCTCTTTTACCTAATTCCATTGGTGTTAAGGTAATAGCAGGTTCGTTAACCAGATCGCGTGTAAAGTAAACCGACTCAATAATTTTTTGTGTGTTCACAATAATTCTATTCAACAAATTTTTATTAGTGTAATGAAAAACAATATTGAGCTTATCCGTTATTTCTTTTTCGGATTTGTAATTATCGAAAGAATAATTACCAAGCATTATTCCTTCGATAAATGTTTGTAAAAAGTATTCTTCATTTTCAAACGCAGACTTAAAATCATTATAATTTGGTAAGATTACATTTACTGTTTTAATATTCTTTCTAATAATAGAAGGAATAAATCCGGCAAAATAATTTCTAAAAAAATCTACTGTGAAATCTTCATCCAGTTTAACTTTCTTTAGATAAATTACCGAGGGTTCTGATTTCTCAGTATAGTAGATAAGTTCATCACCCTTCTTATCAAGAAAATTCTTTTCCTGGATTTTATTAAGAGAGACATTCAAAGACTGCTGAAAACTTGCAAGCAGCTTTTCATTTAATTTCGATTCAATAAAAAATTTTACCAGGCATGAATGTTCGCCGAATTTAATTTTATCAGATGCAGCTTTTATATTCAAATTGAAATGCATTTACTCTCCTATTGGTTTATATACTTTTGAGCGGCTTCTAAAATTTTGTTCTTTATGTCGTTAATCCTGATATTGAAAAACCTTGCACCGGCAGCATTAGTATGTCCACCTCCTCCAAATTCCGAAGCAAGTTTATTAACCGTTATACTACCTTTAGAACGAAAGCTGACTTTTACACCGTCCTTCAATTCATATATAAGAATTCCAATCTGCACACCGATTATTGAGAGACAATAATTCACAAACCCGTCAACATCCGCTTCTACAGCATCATGCTTTGCTTGAATTTCATTTGTGAGAGTCATAACAGCAATTTTACCGGTTGAATCAAGCTCAATTGAATTAAGTGCTTCGCCCAGCAACTTAACACGGCTGAAGTGGAATTGATCGTAAACCTGGTTATAAATTTCAGTAGGATTAAGTCCGTATTCCAAAAGTTCTGCAATTATTTTATGAATTTTGGGAGAAGTCCGCTCGAATCTGAATGAACCTGTATCGGTCATTATTGCTGTATAAATCTGATATGCAATATCGTAATCCAGCTCAACAATATTAGTTGATTTCACAAAATCATAAATAATTTCGCCTGTTGCAGAATAATCGGTTCCTCCAACAATTAAATCGAATACATTTTCAGGATCCTGATGATGATCAATACACACCTTAAACTTGTTAGATGTTCTTAATCCTTTTTCCATTCTTACAACACGATTCATCTGGTTAAGATCAACTACTAAGATTACATCGGCATCATTAAAAATATCCTGGTGATTATTTTCATCATACCTTTCAATTACTTTGTTCCTATCCAGGGATTCAAGATTGTATGGTGTAAAGCTATGATTAACTATTCTTACTTCTTTCCCGAGTTTTTTAAGAATTAAATAAGCGGCAAGTTCCGAGCAAATTGCATCTGCATCGGGATTAACATGCGATGTAATAAGAAATTTTTTATGGCTTAGTAAAATTTTTTTAAGTTTTTTAAAGTGTCCCATTAATGCTCAAATTGAATTTGAAGTCGATAATTAATTATTTTCAACTCAATTGATAAAAATATATGAACCGATTACAATATTAAGGCTCAATTCCTAAAATAAGTAATGGGACAGGCGGATTATTGCGACCATGCCTTAATACGTTATATACTTCACTTTCAAAGTAAGCGACACCACTACTCATTTTTCGATTGCATTTTCTTGGTAGGTAATACTTCAATTCCTAAATTAATAACACCACCAGAATAGAATAATAAATGTTTAACGAATAAATCAAACGCAACAAAAGCGTATTTGCCAAATTGCACTTCAACAGCTATTTGATCTTTTACAAAATCTGTCTGTTTATATGAAGATATTGGTTCTTTAATCCCTTTTGATAACAAGAATTTCTTTTGTTCTTCATAAGGTAGGTTAATTAATTCTGATAATAATTTTGGATTTGTTGTTATATAATATTGATATCTTGATTCACTCCAACCTAATGAGTTAAACTTTTCACAAAATACCTTATTCAACTGTATGGGACTATATAACATTTGCCCATGCATTGTTTTCTCTTTGCTTTCCTTGGTTAAATACATGTTAGCGTCAATAGACGTAATTGTATTTACAATTTGTTAATATAACTTTCTGTGATGAACTAATAAATATTCTTCTCCATTGAGATGAGAATATTTTTGTGCAATTTTCATTTATCGCTCATTTTATTTTTCGCTTAGATTTACCAATTTAAGTTGCGCCCATTCTGGAGGAATTTGTGATACTTTATCTTTTCCCGATGGTTTGTGTATAGGTTTATTTATCGGTCTAATTTTAAGCATTCCCTCTTTAAGATCATCAATTCTCTTAATTGCAATTTTGCAATACTCGATTTCCTTTTCTATTCCGATTGCATTTCTATTATTTTTGATAGAGGCAATAATACTTGATCCAACGCCAGCAAAAGGATCAAGTACCCAACTATTTTCATTTGTCAAAGTTAAAACACACCTTTCAACAAGTTCAATGGGAAATTGACATGGGTGAGCAGTTTTTTCAGGATGATTTGATTTTACATTGGGAATATCCCATAGTAAACTTTTCCAATCTTTTTCGAGGGTTACCCATATATCACTTGGATTTTTCCCTAAAGGATTGCCAGAAGGCTGTCCCTTTTTTGGTCCTTTAAAATGTCTCTTACCTGGATATTTTGATGGGACACGAACGTTATCCAAATTAAAAATATAATTATCACTCTTTGTAAACCACAAAATCGTTTCATATCTTCCACTAAATCGATTTGAGGCATGTAAACCATGTCCAAAATGCCAAATTATTCTGTTCCTTAATTTCAAACCATATTTTTTAAAAATTTGATAATAAAAAATATCTAGAGGGAATAATTCACCTTTATTTACATAGTTTCCAACTTGCCAACATATACTTCCTTTTGTTGAAAGTACGCGAACAAGTTCTTTAATTATTTCTACTTGAGAATCAAGATATTCCTCGATACTTTTTTTTATCTCATATGATTTACCAATATTGTAAGGAGGTGAAGTAATAATGAGGTCAAATTTATTATCCTCAACTTTCTTTAAAATAGGCAAACAATCACTAACAACCATTTGATAGCTTATATCTTCATTAATTAATCCAAATAATGGCTCTTTTATTTTCATGATATCATTATATTCAATTATTAAATCAATTTATCCCATAAAATTATTAACTTACTTCCCAGGTAGTTGTAGAGAACATTAATCTTTCGTATGTACCTGCTCCTTTTTGTGTTTGCACATGTTCAATCTGCTTCATGTAATCGCCATCGTATGTCGGTTTGTTATACTGTCTAAACACACCAACGGGAGTCGGGAATCCGGGCAGATCCGATAAACGCGCTAAAATAAATCCACGTGTTGGATTATCGTCAAACTCATCATGAACCCAGCAATCATTAACTGAATGTTTACCATCATTAAGATCTATAACTACGGGATTTATTCCATCCAGTTTAATACCCTTATCTTTATTAGCACCGAACACTAAAGGTTTATTATGTTCTAATACAATTACATTTTCAGGTTTAGTTTCTTTTTCCGTAAGGTGGAAATAAGCGCCATCATTGAATATCGGGCAATTCTGATATACTTCAATAAATGCAAGACCCTTATGTTTGGATGCACGAGTTAACATTTCTTGCATATGTTTTGGATCTCTATCCATTGTTCTTGCAATAAATGTAGCGCCGGCGCCATCCGCAAGTTTAATTGCATTGAACGGCCAATCAACGGTTCCGTATGGTGATGATTTAGTTACTTTCCCTTTTTCCGAAGTTGGTGAATACTGTCCCTTTGTTAAACCATAAATTCTATTGTTAAACAATAATATTTTCAGGTCAACATTTTTTCTGCAAGCATGAATAAAATGATTTCCACCGATACTTAACATATCACCATCGCCGGTAGCAACCCATACCTGTAGATTTTTATTTGCTAACCGTACTCCTGTAGCAATTGCGGCTGCACGTCCGTGAATTCCATGAAATCCATACGTGCTCATGTAATACGGGAACCGGCTTGAACATCCGATACCGGAGACCCATACAATATTTTCCTTCTTCTCACCAAAATCCGGTGAAGTTCTTTGGACCTGTGCAAGAATAGAATAATCGCCGCAGCCCGGACACCATTTAACATCAATGTCCGATGAAAAATCTTTGGCTGTATATTTTACTTCAGTTGCTAATTGATCTATTTTATTTTCCATTTTTTCCTCCGAGTACTTCATAAATTTTATTTTCGATTTCAGCTACCTTGAATGGTTGTCCTTTCACTTTATTATACTGAATTGCATCAATCAGGAATGTGCTTCTAATAATCGTTGCCATTTGCCCTTTATTCATTTCGGGAATAAGAATTTTCTTAAAGTTCTTAAGGACATCTCCAAGATTTTTGGGGAAAGGGTGAATATATCTCAGGTGAAGATGAGAAGTTTTATAACCTTCTGCAGCAGCCTTTCTAATACCTTCTTTAATTGCACCGTATGTGCTTCCCCAGCTTACAATCAACAATTCTCCGCTCTTATCCCCTTCAACTTCGGCATCTGGAACAACCGTCTGAACTTTTTCGATCTTAGCTTTTCTATTATTAATCATTATTTCGTGATTCTCCGGTTCATAGCTTATGTTACCGTAAACATCTTTCTTTTCCAATCCGCCGATTCTATGTTCCAAACCCGGAGTTCCCGGAATTGCCCATGGGCGGACAAGATTTTCATTACGCTTATAAGGATAAAATCCATCCGGATTTTTTCTAAACTCAAAATTGAATTTAGGTAGCTCATCAAAAGCAGGAATCTTCATCGGTTCGGATCCGAATGCAAGGTAACCATCTGTTAAAAGAATAACCGGGGTCATAAATTCAACAGCAATTTTTGCCGCATCAACAGAAGCATAGAAACAATCAACAGGACTTTTAGCAGCCATAACAACAACGGGTGCTTCACCGTGTCTTCCGTACATTGCCTGTAATAAATCTGCCTGTTCAGTTTTTGTTGGTAATCCGGTACTTGGTCCGCCTCTCTGAACATTAACAATTACAATAGGCAATTCAGTAATTACAGCAAGTCCTATTGCCTCGGTCTTAAGTGATAGTCCGGGTCCGGATGTTGTAGTGAGCGCTAATGAACCGGCAAATGCAGCACCAATTGCAGATGCAATTCCCGCTATTTCATCTTCTGCCTGAAAAGTTACAACGCCAAAATCTTTATACTTGCTAAGTTCCTGTAAAATTTCTGAAGCCGGAGTAATTGGATAAGAACCTAAGAAAAGTGGTATTCCGGCTCTTAAAGAAGCAGCAACAAAACCAAGTGCAACCGCTTCGTTACCGGAAACATTTCTATAAACCCCTTTAGGAAGTTTAGCTGGTTTTACATCATACCGTGTTGTAAAAATTTCTGTTGTTTCACCGTAATAAAATCCGGCTTTCAAAGCTCTTTGATTTGCTTCGAGTATTTCGGGTTTCTTTTTGAATTTGGATTCAAGCCATTGTAAAGTTTTTTCAATCGGTCTGTTATATAACCAGTACATCAATCCAAGAGCAAAAAAGTTTTTACATTTATCTTTCTCTTTTGGAGAAAGAGTTAATCCTTCTAAAGCGGTAACGGTTAATTTTGTTAATTCAACCGGAACGACATTAAATCCTGAGAGCGAACCGTCTTCAAGAGGACTAACATCGTAATTAGCCAGCTTAAGATTTTTTAGATCGAATGAATTTGTATTTATAATTATTGTTGCATTCGGTTTTAGATCTTTCAAATTAACTTTTAAAGCAGCGGGATTCATTGCAACTAAAACATCGGGGGAATCTCCGGGTGTTTGAATATCATTGCTGCTGAAGTGAATTTGGAATCCGCTAACACCTGCAAGAGAACCGGCGGGGGCGCGTATTTCTGCCGGGAAATCTGGAAGTGTTCCAACGTCAGTTCCTAAACTTGCTGTTGTATCTGTAAACTGTGAACCAGTTAATTGCATTCCATCGCCGGAATCTCCGGCAAATCTTACTGTAACA
>JAGXSM010000065.1 GCA_018333725.1 Melioribacter sp.
CTATTACGAGCCGTTCGAGCATCTGCTTCTGCCCGATAATGACCTGTCCAATTTCGTTTAATAGAATATCGATGAACTCGCTTTCTCGTCGGATTTTTTCATTGAGAGCTGTAATATCCAATTTATCCACCTTTTTATTTTGAAAACTGTTTGTTTCTACAAAATGGAGCAGAGTAATGTTTCTTAATTGTTGTTAATTTTTGTTAAAAGTCCAATTTCGGATGGTAAATATATGAATTTTAGATTTGACTGGACGAAAGATTTTTTAACAACATCAATGAATTCAGGTAACTTTTAACGCCGCAAATTTTAAGTAAACCGTTTCCTCCATAGAAGGTAACGATGGATGATCCTTTGAAGCATTGTTAAAATAGAAGATCTGAACGTTCTTGCCGGATTTAAGTGCTGCTCTGTTAATTATCTCTATAAATTGATCTTCCTTAAGATGAAATGAACAGCTTGAAGTAAAAAGTAATCCGTCTTTATTAACTGTCTCCATTGCAAGCTTATTTAACTTTTCATACCCTTTAATTGCAGTTGCAAGAGACTTTTTATTTTTAGCAAATGCTGGGGGATCAATAATAATAACATCAAATTTTTTCTTCTCACCAACACATTTTTCCATGTAATCGAAAACATCCGAATCAACAAAGTTTGCATCTGCAGTAAAACCGTTTAATTGATAATTACTCTTAACATTTTCAATTAATTGTTTGGATGAATCAACAAATGTTACACTTGAGGCACCATTTAATAAAGCATGTAACCCGAATCCGCCGGAATTACTAAAGCAATCCAGAACTTTTTTACCGCGGCATAACTTACCGGCAAACTCACGGTTATCGCATTGATCGAAATAAAATCCGGTCTTGTGCGCATTTTCAAAATCAATTTTGTACTTAACAAAGCCATCGTCTATAACTTCACTATTGATGTTTCCATTATAAACTTTATCTTCAACCGGCAATCTCTCAAGCTTTCTAAAATACTCCTCGTTCCTGGTAAAAATATTTTCTGCAGAAAATTTATCGATCAGGATTCTATTTATCAGTTCAATATTTTTTTCCATACCGAATGAATAGACTTGAATTACAAATGTTCTGTTATATTTATCAATTATAAGTCCGGGTAGAAAATCGCTTTCGCTAAAAACCATTCTAAATGATTCTCTTTCAGAATAAACTGATTTTCTGAAATTAAATGCTGTTGTTAAATTATCTTCAAATAGGGTGTCGAGATTAATCTCTTTATCGTAAGAAAGAATTCTAACTGCAATTAATGAATTGGAATTATAAAATCCCTTTGCAATAAAATTTTCCCTGAAGTCGTATACATCTACCAATTCACCATTCTTCACTCTACACTCTTCACCCTGCTCTATCTTATCAATCTCGTTGCTAAAGACCCACAAATGACCCTTTTTAATTCTTCTTTCTTCGTTCTTCCTGAGAATTATTTTATTCACAGCTTCCTCAAAATTAATGTGCAAATATACATCCCCTTTAGTTCAGAAGGGACTTTTAGTTATATTTGTCGTGCTAATTATAAAAATAAGGGTTACATAATGCGGTTCAAAATAATTATTCTAATTATAGTTTCATTAGTATTTTCTGCGTGTTCTAAGAATGAAGAGCAGACAACAGGAAAACCAAATACAGCTGTAAATCCTGACCAACATAAGGCAATTGTAATGGAAGTAATTCAGGTGACCGATTACACTTACTTACATGTAACTGAAAACGGAAAGGATTACTGGATTGCAGCACCAAAAGCTGATTTCAAAGTTGGAGAAGTTATTCTTTATTCAAAGTCGATGGAAATGAAAAACTTTGAAAGCAAAGAACTTAAGAAAACGTTTGACTCAATTCTTTTTATTGATAATGCCAGCGTTAAACTTGGCGAAGGTATAATGAATGAGCCGATGAAGCCAAGTATTAGTAAAGAAGAAGTGAATGTAGAACCGGTGAGCGGTGGAGTTACACTTGCACAGATTTTTGCCGATCCTAATAAATATGCAAACAGGACTGTTAAAGTAAAAGGCAAAGTAGTAAAAATTAATTCGGGTATTATGAAAAGAAACTGGATTCATTTTCAAGATGGAACAAATTACCAGGATGATTTCGATTTAACAATAACAACCAATGATAATGTAAAAAATGGCGACGTTGTTATATTCGAAGGGAAAATTGTACTTAACAAAGATTTTGGTTACGGCTACTCATATAAAGTTATGATGGAGAACGCTAAAGCATCTAAAAATATGTAATTGAATACAAGATAATTTTAATTACTGAGTGATGTTGGATCTAAACCGGCATCACTCTTTTTTTTGCAGATTGTTCTAACTTTTGTTTATCGTTTAGCTCTCTTAATTAAATCGACTCTATTCAACCCGTTAAGTGCTGCAACACGGTATGCTTCTGCCATTGTTGGATAATTAAATGTTGTGTTAACAAAGTAGGTTATATTATTCCCTTCTCCATGCTGGGACATTATAGCCTGTCCAATATGAATAATTTCGGATGCACCATAACCAAAACAATGAATACCAAGTATCTGCAACGTCTCGCGGTGGAATAGTATTTTCAACATTCCAACTGTCCGCCCTGTTATCTGTGCTCTTGCAAGATGTCTGAAAAATGAATGACCAACTTCATAAGGAATTTTTTTCTCTGTTAATTCTCGTTCATTAAGTCCTACAGAACTTATTTCTGGAAGTGTATAAATTCCGGTAGGTATATCTTGAATCTTAAGCGTTGCATTTTCATTGAACAATAGGTTTCTTGCAGCAAATCTTCCCTGATCGTAAGCTGCACTTGCAAGCGATGGGTAACCAATAACGTCACCCACAGCATAAATATTTGGAACAGGTGTCTGGTAGAATTGATTAACCGGAATTGAACCGCGTCCGTCCGGAGTAATTCCCATCTCTTCCAATCCTATATTCTGCGAATTACCGGTTCTACCCTGTGCCCATAACAAATATTCACTTCTGATTTCTTTATTGGATTTAAGATAAATTGTCACACCGGTTTCATCAGGTACTACTTTCTCATATTCTTCATTATGACGAATTAATACACCGTTCTCGCGCAAATGATATGCAAGTGCATCGATTATTTCGTCGTCAAGAAAAGAAAGGAGCTGATGACGTGTATTTATCAGGTTAACTTTTATACTAAGTCCACGGAATATTGAAGCATACTCGCAACCTATAACTCCGGCACCGTAAATTGTTAATGTTTTAGGGTTATCTTTTATCTTAAGAAGTTTATCGCTGTCAATAATTCTTGGATGCTCAAAATTAACATCGGGCGGATGATATGGACGTGAACCGGTTGCAATTACAAATGATTCCGCCTCGTAGTTTTTTTTAAGTCCGTTATGCTCTGTAATTTCTATTGTATTAGGGTTAATAAATCTGGCACGACCAATCAACAGATTGACATTGTTTCTTCTGTAGAAACTTTCGCGTAATTCCACCTGGTTTTTAATAATTGATTCAGTTTGTCTTAACAGGGTTTGATAATCTGAACCGGCTAATCTTCCGCCGTCCATAAGTATCTGGCTTGCATGCCGTAAAGCTTTACTGGGGATAGTACCTTTATGAGTATTTGCCCCGCCTACGAGTGAAAAGTCGTCGCAGACTGCAACTTTTTTACCGTATTTAGAACAAGCCATAGCAGCTCCCTCGCCGCCTGGTCCGCTGCCAATAACTATTACATCATATTTATTCATTTATAGAAATTAATTATAAGTTTATGTAGCAAAGTTAGTTTTTAGAAATTGGAAAGGCAAAATATAGCTTCATCTTAATTAATCTATATAATCTTTCTTAATCAAATTCTTCACTTCATTATGTATTGTATTTATACTAACTTTGCACCACTTCATTTCATAAAAAATCAGAAAAATTATGTCAAACGAACCCAATAAAATAATTTATTCGATGATCGGTGTAAGTAAGTATTATGATACAAAACCGGTCCTTAAAGATATTTACCTTTCATATTTCTACGGAGCTAAGATTGGTGTACTGGGACTTAACGGTTCCGGTAAAAGTTCTCTACTAAAAATTCTTGGCGGTGTTGATAAAGATTTTAATGGCGAAACAGCGGTCTCACCGGGATTTACGATTGGATTATTAGAACAGGAACCTCAATTAGATGACTCAAAAACAGTAAAAGAAGTTGTTCAGGAAGGTGTTCAGGAAATTGTTGATGTTCTACGTGAATACGACGAAATAAATGCAAAGTTTGCCGAACCAATGACAGATGACGAGATGAATGACTTACTGGAACGCCAGGGAAAAGTTCAGGAGAAACTCGATCACCTTGATGCATGGGACCTTGATTCCAAATTAGAAATGGCGATGGATGTTCTCGGTTGTCCTCCTCATGATACACCCGTAAAAGTATTATCCGGTGGTGAAAGAAGACGAGTTGCATTATGCCGGCTTTTACTTAAACGTCCGGATATTCTTCTACTTGATGAACCAACAAATCACCTTGATGCCGAAACTGTCCTCTGGCTCGAAGCTGAACTTAACCGTTATGCCGGCACTGTAATAGCAGTTACACATGATAGGTACTTTCTTGATAATGTTGCCGGATGGATTTTAGAACTGGATAGAGGTGAGGGAATTCCGTGGAAAGGAAATTATTCCTCCTGGTTAGATCAAAAACAGAACCGTCTTAAATTAGAAGAGAAAAAAGAAACCGAACGGCAAAAAACTTTACAGCGTGAGCTGGAATGGATAAGACTTGCACCTCGTGCGCGGCAAGCAAAATCCAAAGCAAGAATTTCATCCTATGAAGAAATGCTTAACGAGGAAACCGAAAAAAGAGAGAAAGAATTGGAGTTATATATCCCTCCCGGTCCAAGATTGGGTAATGTAGTAATTGAAGCGGAAAATATTTCCAAATCCTATGGCGATAAACTTCTATTTGAGAACCTCAGTTTCAAGCTTCCTCCAGGCGGAATTGTTGGTGTTATTGGTCCAAACGGCGCCGGAAAAACAACATTGTTTAGAATGATTGTTGGACAGGAAAAACCGGATAGCGGTACTTTTAAGATCGGTGAAACTGTAAAACTTGCATATGTAGATCAGAGTCGGGAAATACTCGATTCTGAAAAAACAGTTTGGCAAATGATCTCCGGCGGCGATGAACTTTTAAGACTTGGTAATAGAGAAATTAATTCCCGCGCTTATGTAGGTCAGTTTAATTTTACCGGTGCAGAACAACAAAAGAAAGTTGGAATGTTATCCGGTGGAGAAAGAAACCGTGTTCAATTAGCTCTTGCACTTAAAGAACATGCCAATGTAATTCTTCTTGATGAACCAACTAACGATTTAGATGTAAATACTATGCGCGCACTCGAAGAAGGTTTACTCAATTTTGCCGGATGTGCAGTTGTAATTAGTCACGATCGCTGGTTCCTTGATAGAATTTGTACTCATATACTTTCATTCGAAGGCGATAGTAAAGTAGTATGGTTCGAAGGTAATTTTTCTGACTATCAGGAAAACAGACGCGATCGACTTGGCAAAGACGCTGATGTTCCTCATAGAGTTAAGTATAAGAGGTTGACAAGATAGTTAAAGTATGAATGCTCAGAACGAATGAGTAATTGAATGCTTGAGTGCCTGAGGAACTCAGGCACAGAGGTACTCAGAAACTCTCACCAAACATTTACTAAATACTCTGTAACACCTTCCCTAATTTTTCAGAAACTTCGCTCGCAATCTCTTCCAGTGCAGGATTCCCAACATTCTTCATCGATTCCATCGGGTTAATAAAACTTACCTGAATTGTATTATCATCCTTTTCCTGAACGACAACATTGCAAGGAAGCAGTACACCGAGTGTCTCCTCTGTTTGAAGTGCTTTATATGCGAACGGTGGATTACATGCACCTAAAATTTTATATCTCCTGAAATCAACATCTAATTTCTTTTTTAATGTTTCTTTTACATCAATTTCAGTAAGGACTCCAAATCCAACCTTCTTCAATTCATCTGTTACTTTTAATAAGGTTTCATCGAATGAATAATTAACAACTTTAGAATTGTGATAGCTCATAATTCCCTCTTTTTTAGACTGTTAGATGCAAAAACTTTATACTGGATTCAACAGCTAATAATCAAACAAAGAAAATTTTGGAAAGTATAATAACTAGTATTATTCCAATAATATTCAAAAGGAATCCCGCTTTAACCATATCCCAGACGGATAATTTGTGACTACTGAAAACAATTGCATTGGGAGGAGTGCCAACGGGCATCATAAATGCAAGTGAAACAGAAAATGTTGCCGGTATCATAAGTGTAAGCGGGTCAATTCCCGTTTCAATTGCAAGCGATGCAAGTACTGGAAGTATAACAGTAGTCTGTGCAGAATTAGATGTTAATTCGCTTGTAAAAACTACAATAGTACATATAATTACCAAAAGTAAAATGATTGGCAATCCAGATAGTCCCGAGAATTCCTGACCGATCAGTTTTGATAATCCGCTTTTTACAAATCCATCAGCTAAAGCAAAGCCACCTCCAAAAAGCAGTACGATATCCCAGGGCACCTTGGCAATGTCGTCATGCTGAAGTAAAAAATAAAATTTTTTAGAGTTTGATGCACATGGAACAATAAAAAGTATTAATGCCATTAATATTGCAACTGTACTGTCGTCTATAAAATCCATTGAAGGAAAAAGTCCAGACCAACCCGGAATTGTAAAGGAGCCAAGGACAAGATCACTCCGAAATATCCAGAGAATAGCTGTGACAAAAAAAACAACCAGAACCCCTTTCTCTTCATAGGTCATTTTACCTAGTTTATTTTTTTCATCACAGATAATATTTTTATTGAGTACAAGATTGCGATCAAAACGGTAAACCACCCTTGTCAAGATAAGCCAAGTAACAATCATCATTACAACAGCTAAAGGAACCCCAAAGATCATCCATTCGCTGAATTTGATCATCGGTTGATCAGGAAAATTGATTTTATACATTCTTTGAAAAATTAGATTAGGAGGTGTGCCAATCAATGTTGAAACACCTCCTATCGTACAGGAATAAGCGATAGCGAGCATAAGGGATTTCGAGAAGTTTGAACTTCGTTCTATTCCGAATTCAGCTTCTACCTTATAAATTATAGATAGTCCGATTGGTAACACCATCAGGCAAGTAGCCGTATTCGAAATCCACATAGAAATAAAACCAGAAGCAACCATAAAACCAAAAATTATTTTTGAAGGGCTGTTTCCGAATAACGGGATTACGCTCAATGCAATTCTTTTATGAAGATTCCATTTTTCCATCGCAATCGCAATAATAAATCCCCCAACAAAAAGCATAATGGTTGAGTTCATGTATTCAGGTGCTACAGCTGATGCTGAAACAATTCCGAGCATGGGGAATAGTATAAGGGGTATTAATGACGTGGCAGCCAATGGAACCGGTTCGAATATCCACCATGTTGCCATTAGTGCTGCAACAGCTGATACAAGTTTGGCATTATAATATTGAGTACTGAAATCGACAAATATCCAGATTACTACAAAGAAAAATATCCCCAGAAAGAAACCAATACTCTTAATCGTAAATGTGTCTAGACTGAAATTTTTTACCGGTTTCATTATTCCCCATTAATATTATGAAGAAAAATTCAATTATTTTTTCTGAAGCTGATTTATAATATCAAATTCAATTTCTTCTTCACAATAAAAGGGCTCACCATATTCTTTACCGATCTTAAAACCGTATATCTTTGCACGGGCTTCCAGGTATTTTAAAAAGTTTGGCTGACTGATAAAAGTTTCCGGTTCAACACTTTCGGGGTTGTGAAATTGTGTTTCGAACGCATGGATTGATTTCATTTTTGTGTCGAAAGTAGAACTTATATCTACAATAAAAGTCGGTTTGAATTCATACATCTGCATAAAATAGAAAAGTTTTTTGGGTCTATACGGTGTTTGAATCTTATCATCATACTCAGTAACTATTTTAGGCAATCCGGAAAAGAAGAATGCTTCTTTAACAAGCTGACTTGTTCCTATGTGATCGGGATGGCGGTCATTAAAATAAGGAGCAAAAACAAAATTGGGACGGTACTTTCGAATTCGTGATATTACCTGATGTAGATAGTCATCACAAAATTTCAAGCTGCCGTCTTTCAACCCGAGATTTTCCCTAACAGCTAATTTCAAAATTGCCGAAGCTTTTTGTGCCTCTTCTTTTCGGGTATCAATTGAACCTCTTGTACCAAGTTCTCCCCTACTTAAATCTATAATTCCAACTTTGAATTCAGAATTAGTTAATTTGGCAATAGTGCCGCCCATCGAAAGCTCAGCATCATCAGGGTGTGCTGCAAATACTAAAACATCTAACTGCATTTTCTCCTCAGGTATAGACATTAATGTTCTCAAATTAATAATATTTTTCGGAAAGTAAATGATGAATGAACAATAAAATATTATATGATTTTTAATTATCTTCGTCACAAAAATTTACGGTATAATGAATTCGAGATATGAAGCTGTAATAGGATTAGAAGTTCACGCTCAATTATTAACTGATACAAAAATATTTTGCGGATGTTCAACAAAATTCGGCAACCCGCCTAATACAAATGTATGCCCGGTTTGTCTCGGTCACCCCGGTGTTCTACCAGTTATGAATAAAAAAGTGGTTGAATTTACTGTGCTTATGGGTATGGTTGTTAATTGTAAGATAAATGAAAAATCGATCTTTGCAAGAAAAAATTATTTCTATCCGGATTTACCAAAAGGATATCAAATTTCGCAATATGAAGAACCTATTTGTGAACATGGCAAAGTTGAGATTGAACTTAAGGAAGGAATAATAAAGGAGATAGGAATAACTAGAATTCACATGGAAGAAGATGCAGGTAAGTCAATTCACGATCATAGCGATGCAACATTAATCGATTTGAACAGATGCGGAACTCCCTTAATTGAGATTGTAAGCGAACCCGATTTAAGATCTCCTGAAGAAGCTTATTTATATTTAACAAAGTTAAAACAAATTGTAACATACCTTGATATTTGCGATGGGAATATGGAACAAGGTTCACTCCGGTGCGACGCCAACGTTTCTGTCAGACTTAAAGGTGAATCAAAATTAGGTACAAAAACCGAAGTTAAAAACATGAATTCATTCAGAAATGTTGAACGTGCAATCGCTTTTGAGATAGAAAGACAAATTGAATTGCTTGAAGACGGAAAACAAATTGTTCAGCAGACACTTTTATGGGATGCCGATACAAACAAAGTTCTACCAATGCGCTCGAAAGAAGAAGCTCATGATTACAGGTATTTTCCAGATCCCGACCTTGTTACAATCGTAGTTAATGACGAATGGAAAAGCAGTATAAGCAAACAATTGCCGGAATTACCTGATATCAGGAGGGAACGATTTATCAACCAATATAAACTACCCGCTTACGATGCAAACATTCTAACCTCATCCCGGCAACTTGCCAATTATTACGAACAAATATTAACTGTAACAAATGATTATAAATCCGCTTCCAACTGGGTAATGACAGAAGTATTGAAATTCATAAATGATTCAAAAATTTCCATAGAGGATTTCCCAGTAAAACCGGATTCATTGGGGAAGCTTATTAAAATGATTGAAGAGAACATAATAAGCGGTAAGATAGCCAAAGAAATTTTTCCGGAAATGATTTCTACAGGTAAAATGCCTGAACAAATTGTAGCAGAAAAAAATCTTGTGCAAATAAGTGATACATCAGAAATTGAGAGTGCCGTAGAAAAAATTATTAATGCTAATCCAGACGACGTTCAGAAGTTTCTTGCCGGTAAAGAAAAAGTTCTCGGCTTTCTCGTTGGGCAGGTGATGAAAGAAACCAGAGGAAAAGCAAATCCGAAAATCGTTAATGATATTTTGTTGAATAAACTTAAACGTTAGTAAACATTTTACTGATTGAAGCACTAATACTTTCCGGGTAAACACCAAAGGATTTAAGTTTATCTATGCTTAAAGATACATCCGCTACTTTATAAATTAATCCGGCTTCTTCCATCGTAGATTTTACTAACAGATATTTGCTATAGCCGCAATGTTCACATAAAATTTCACCCAGCTCATAACGGGAGACTCTCTCGTTACCGGCAAAATTCAGAATTTCCCCGCTAATGCTTTTTTCTATTAATTCAGAAATCATCCTCGCAGAATCTTTTACAGACAGAGGAGTTCTAAACTGATCGGTAAATAAAACAACCTCATTACCATTCTTCAATTTTTCGTACATAAGATGAAAATTATTACGGGCATGGTTTAATCCGATTCCATAAAGAAGAGCTTCGCGAAGAATTAAATAATTGCCGAATGTTTCCCGAATTTTTATTTCGCCCATTAATTTGGTTTCTGCATATAGAGAAATAGGAATTAATTTTGAATCCTCACTTAGCATAGAACCGCGGTAACCAGCATAAACTAAATCGGTTGAGAGATAAATCAATTTACTTTTAAATTTATCGCACAGTTCTGCAATGCTTTGAGTGGTGTTTACATTTATTTCATAGACAAGGTCAGCTGCCATCGCATCAGCTTTTTCGGGATTTGATATAGCCGCCGTATGTATGACAACATCAGGATTAAATGTTTCAAATATCTTTGATAGATTATTATAGTCGCATATATCTGTCTTAACAGAATTAAATCCCAGACAATTACCAACATGAGTGTTATACTGAGTTAAAATTTGATTTGATTTGCTTAATTCAATATTAAGATACTGCCCTATTAATCCGCTGCCACCGGTTATAAATATTTTCATTTAACAGAACCTTTCAATAATTTTTAACAGCAATAATATTATTTTTGAACCAGAAACGGAATTAATTCGTTCAAAACATTATAGTAATTGGAATCATGTTCAAGAGCATGGGCAAGAACTCGAGTATGAGCAAGAACATGATTATTAAGGGAAAGAGGAATAGATGAAACATTTAATTGGGGCACATACATTTGTAAGCGGAGGTCCGGCATCGGCAGTAGATGCTGCAGATAAACTTGGATTTACTGCAATGCAGATATTTACCAAGAACAACAATCAATACTTTGCACGGGATTTAACTGAAGAAGAGATTACTAGTTTCAAAGAAAAGTTATCTAATTCGAATATCAAATTTGTTGTATCGCATGATTCATATTTGATTAACCTTTGCGCAAAAGATCCTGATGGGTTGTCTAAATCGCGTCAGGCATTTATAAAAGAACTTGAACGATGCGAACAGCTTGGTATTCCTCACTTGAATTTTCATCCCGGTGCTCATACCGGTCAGGGTGAAGAAGATGGAATTAAAAAAATTGCAGAATCACTCAATTATTCTCACCAGAAAACGAGCGGTTATAAAACCAAAAGTATGCTCGAAGCAACAGCGGGACAAGGAACAACTTTAGGTTACAAATTTGAACAGTTACGTAAAATAATTGATCTTGTTGATGAGCCTGATCGGATGACTGTTTGTATAGACACTGCACACATCTGGGCAGCCGGGTATAATATTCGTGACCCGAAGGAATATAAAAAAGTTATAAAAGAATTTGATGACATTATCGGATTGGACCGGCTAAAATGTATTCACATGAATGACAGCAAGAAGGAACTCGGTTCAAGGGTTGACAGACACGATCATATTGGTAAAGGATTTATTGGCCTGGAAGGATTCACAAATATTATGAATGATAAAAAACTTGAAAAGGTACCTAAGATTCTTGAAACACCTAAAGAGAAAGATCAGAAAGAAGATGTTGAAAATATTAAAGTGCTGCTGGGGTTGGTAAAGAAATAATTGAGAACTTGTCCGCCATCTTTTTGGCGGATTGAGAATGGAGAATTTAGAATTATCTAAAAATTTTTTGAGTCTTTTTCTTTTCTTCTTTTAATATTTCTTTTGTAGAGTCAACAATAATTTCATAAAGTAGCATTAAATGAGCTTTACTATTATTATCGAAGATTTTATTGTTAACAATCTTTTTCATTTCTTCAACATTAACCATTATTCTCTTTTGCACACTGTGACTTCGATCAAGGATTAAATCTAATCTGATTATTGACATAATAATTACATCAAGCATTTTATCTATTTCTAAATTAATTTCATTTATACGACTATTATCATGCTGTACGCGCTCGGCTAGACCAGGATATTTTTCCACCCAATGAGTTATAGCAAAAAGATAATTACTAATTTCTGACTCAAGTTTATCAATCCACTTTTCTTGAGTTATAGTTCGGAATTGAAATTCTAGATTTTTCTTTGTAATACGATATGTTACAATCGGGCCAACAATAACAGCCACGAATGCTATAATTAATGAAATGATTTGTATTTCCATTTTCATTTAATGTATTTGTGATACATATAGTTAAGATATAATTCAATCTCTTCATATTTGGGTGATTGAATAAGCTGGAATATTATCAAAAATATTTCAACAGTATAGCTTAATGCTAAACCAGAAAATTCAGTTATATTTTTGGAAAAATTAGGAGAAGGTGTAGGGTAGCCTTTTTTAATTAGGAGATTGATTGCAAGTGGGTCATTATGTATTGCAAGCGAAGTTGAAGTGTATACTTGCAAATAATCTGAATATAATCCAAGTTGTTCACAAATAAAATTTTTTTTAGGGTTTTCACCTTTCAATTTGTCTTTAAATATGAACCAAGCCCAATGATACGGTCTTTTAGGATGATAATTAGCTGAGATGTTTTTATACTTTCTTTCTACTGCTTCGAAATCTTCGTTCTTTAATAGTGTATTGAAATTTTGTTCTGCTTCTTTTAATTCAACAGTTTTTCTTTCAGATTCTAACCTCACTATATATTTTTTATAATTGTTATAATGATTCCATTTAGATACAATCATAAAATCTTCGTAAAGTTTCATACGAAATTCTGTATCACTATCAGCAATTAACTTAAGATCAATATATGTCTCAAAAATGCTTCTTATGATATAAGAAGAACTTACTCTTTGACCAATTGATAAACACTGATGAAGTGAAACTAAATCGGTAGCAGTTTTTGTAAAAATTAGGTTTAGTGGAAATTTGGCTGGTTCTGTAAAAAATGTTTTAGAATTATCAAGTAAGTATAAAGCAAGCATATAAAAATTCAACAACCCATTAATAGGAAGTATGTAAGGAATACGCACTGAAATAATTGACTCATTTAATTGAGGAAGGATGTGATTTTTATAATCATTTAATTCGTTTTCATAATGACTAATTATTTCATTTACTTCATTCACAATGCTGGTCTCTTCAGTAATTTATTTATTTTCTCTTCTAAAGATTGGATTAAATACTTATCATTTTTTTGTTACCACTATAGAATTAATCCCTCGTTGTTTACACCAATGTTTGGCACGTTCATGTTTTCGGATTGTATCAGGATTATCTAAAAACTGTCCGCCTTTAACTTCATGGATTTCTATTGTACCATCTATCTTTTCTACAAGAAAGTCCGGGCGATAACCTCGTTTGTTTCCAACTTGTGTAATATACTCAATATTAATTCCATGGTTTTATGTCCATTTGGCTACGGTCTTATCCATATCCAATTTTTCATGTATTTTCTTTCCCAAGAAGAATCGTAACGCTCTACAGAGTAAGCGGATTTCTTATGATTCTAAAAATCACCATGTTCATTTGCTTTGGTTCTAACTGCATCTTCTGTTCTGCCAATCTTCAGACCAATTACTCTTGTTGGAGTATTCTGAGAAGCAAGCATTTTTAAATCAATGCGATCTTTTGCAGACCATTCTTTGCCACTGTTCCTAGTTGATTTTGACATTTATTCCCCTTTGTTTTTATAATGATAGATTAAAGGCATAATTCAAATAACTAATTACACCTTTATGTTTTATTTGTTCTTCCCAGGCTTTTTCTTGATGACTTAATTCAACAAGTTTTTGCCGGGAATAATTTTTAAAATTGTTATGGATAGTGTTAAGCGTCTCAAATTCTGCATTATCAAAAAGAGAGTTATTAAATTTCTGTTTTGGCAATGGTTTTTCTACGAGATTCTCACCCATCTCAACTAATTGATATTGGATAAAGTCGTTCTGTTCTAAGTAATCATAAATTAAATCATACCTATATGGAACCGGTCCATTTTGTAGAGCTTGATACTTACAGCCAGATATCGAATATCCGGTTTTTTTGAAATGATAGAAATCTGCGTAGAACAAAAGTTTATTCAATTTTACTTTGAAAAGGTTGGTATTCTTTTCGAGGAAAAACAAAAACATATTAGCATACTTATCAATTGATGGGACACTAAAACCCGAGTATTCATTAGGTATCAGATTTTCATCCAATATTATTCTATCTAAATAGTTATTACTCTTTTCTTTTTCGATTAATCTGTTGAGTTTATCAATCAATTTATCAAACTGATTTTCTGAAAATATATTCTTTTTACTCATTACAACTTTTTTAAACTCTTCGGGCATTCTAATTAAATTAAGAAGTGTCCCATTGCTAATATTTGGCACCTCACCATTCTCATAATTTCTATAAATGTTTACACCGAATCCAAGTACTTCTGCCATTTTAGAGGCAGAAAGTCCGTAACGTTCTCTTATGTGGGTTAATTGTTTGGGAAAAGGGATTTGATATTTTTCGCGATACTGATTATAAACCTGATTGATATTTACGTCATCAAGTTCATTTGTTGTAAACTGTTCCTTACACATTTCACATTTATAAAACAGTTTATGAATATTAAAATCTTCTTTACGATATTTAATAATGGTCTTTTCAACATGCAGATTGGCATCACCATTACAAAATGCACACTTCATAGCATTTACCTATTTTTTAAAATGATATTTCAATTTATGTTCAGCAATATGGAAAGAAATACAAATAACTGGATTATTATGCAATCCCATCGAAATTTTTATATATACTTCTTTCTTTTTCACTTATATTCCAAACTCCCAATAATCGGGCATGTTTTTATATAAATTGTCCTTATTAGGACCAGAGCAATAATCTTCAACTTTTAATTTGGAAATGAATTCAGTCCTTTGAGCTTGGTTAATTTCAAGATCAGCCAGTGCTTGTAGATTTTTTCCACGGTCATCCCGGTAAATAATATTGTAGATTTTTAATTTTGTCTTAAAATCGGAAAGGAAATGTTCAACATCATACTTCTTAATTTTGCTGAACCAAAAATAATTGGTTAGATTATTAAATGCAACTATAAAGTTGAGTATTATTTAATATATTGACGATTATCGACTATAAAGTGTTATTTGGTCGTAGGATTATAATTCCTGTTTGTTTCTTATTTCCTTTAATATAATCGGCGAGTGGTTTTTCAGAGATTTGTACTTTATGTCCAACGTTAGGTGCATGGAGTAAATAGATTCTACCATCTTCCATTCTAATGGCAATACCTGTATGAGCTATATCCAATCCTTCAATATTTGTAGTAATGCCTATAATATCCCCGCTTTCAATCTTGCTTTCAACTTTTTCAATTTTTTCCTGGGGGATATAAAAATATTTTCTTTTGCTGATTCTTTTTTCAATCGATGCAATTTCAATAACAAACATTGGATTTTCTTTAAGCTGTCTGTATGAATCGACATGTTTGCGCATAAAATCGATCTGCTTTTTATAAGGTACGCCGCCAATCTGTTTGGTAATATCACGCCCGATCTCCCGTTTGTTCATATCATAAATCCAATCGGAAAAATAATGGAGCCGTGACGGATATTCTTTTAATATGCCATCTCTATAACGAATATTCTTCAATTCATCCTGGTAATCTTCAAATGTAGTCTTGCCAGATTTTATACAACGCGCTAAAACAAGTGTGCTTTCTAAAAAAGTATAACAGTCCAATCCTGCTAAGTGAATTACAAGCTGTTCTTTATCACCTTTTTCGAGTGAATTGGGGACATAATCGGTTCCTAAGAAACTCTTTCCTAATTCAATTATTATTTCATTTATCGGCTTTTCAGAAAGATTTTTTGAAACAGCAAGGTCAAATTTTGAATTACAGATTTCAACATCTTGCTGTGTGTAAATTGGTTGTGAAAAAATGATTGGTGAAAAACAAAAAAGAAGTAATAAAAAATAAACAATTTTTTTTTGCATTAGTTAGTAAACCGGTTAATGATAAAATTATAATTAAGCATTTATTAAAATGGCGGTTCTTCAATTGCGGCAATCGGTTCTTCTCCAGCCGGGAGTTGTTGCCTGAACCGGTCAAGATTTTCGAACCGGGCATAATCTTTAATGAATTTCAACTTAACTTCTCCTGTAGGACCATTTCTTTGTTTACCAACAATTACTTCAGCAATTCCTTCAGTAGTTTCACCTTGCATATCTCCAGATCCAAAAGTTTGTATCTGATACATTTCCGGTCGGTATAAGAACAACACAACATCAGCGTCCTGTTCAATGGACCCGGACTCGCGCAAGTCTGATAGCATCGGCTTTTTATCCGATCTGGATTCCACTGCTCTGTTTAACTGCGATAATGCAATAACCGGGATGTTTAATTCTTTAGCAAGAGCTTTTAAGGAACGCGAAATAGATGAAATTTCTCTTTCACGGCTTTCCATGTTAGAAGAAGGATTAACAAGCTGCAAGTAATCTACAATTATTAATCCGCAATTCTTTTCGTTCTTTAACCGCCTTGCTTTAGCTCTAAGTTCAAGTATCGATATACCCGGTGTATCGTCAATATAAATTGGGGCTTTACTTAGCTTGTGAACTGTACGGCTTATTTTTGCGCCTTCCTCGGCTCTAAATTTTCCGGTTCTAACGTTATGTGCATTGATGCGGGCTTCTGCTGATATTAATCTTGTTGCAAGCTGAATGGTTGACATTTCGAGACTGAATACACCAATAGGAGTGTGATGATCAATCGCAGCATTTCTAGCAGCAGACATTGCAAATGCGGTCTTTCCCATTGATGGACGTGCGGCAATAATTATTAAATCAGATTTTTGAAATCCACCTAACAATTCATCCAGTTCAAAAAATCCGGATGGAACCGAAAATGTTGAAATATTTTTTGAATGAATTGCTTCGATCAATTCGAGTGCTTCTTTTACTGCTTTATCCATCGACTTGAAAGATTCTTTAATTCCTTCTTCTGATATCTGGAATATTTTTGATTCGGCAGAATCAAGTAAGTCGAATACATCTTCACTTCCTTCATAAGCATTGCGCGCAATATCCATTGAAGCAGTAATAAGCTGGCGTAAAATCCATTTTTCGAGAACAATTCGCGCGTGGTAATCTATATTAGCTGCAGATGAAATATCCTGAGTTAATTTACCAAGATATGCAGCACCGCCGGATTCTTCGACCTTACCTGATTTTTTTAATTCCTCATAAATCGAAACTGTATCAATCGGTTCATCGGATTCATAAAGTGAAGTCATTGCTTCAAAAATAATTCTGTTTCTTTTTTCATAGAAAGCTTCGGGCTTTAAGATTTCAATTGCCTTAGGAACGGCATCATGTTCAATAAGCATTGCACCAAGAACCGACATTTCAACTTCGGGTGCGGCCGGGGGTTGCTTAGAAGCCGTCCTCAATTTTTCCAGTATTGCTTCATCTCTATCGTTTTTGCGGGGTGTTGTTCGTTTAGCCATTTTATTTTGTTACAAGTTCGTCGTATAATTTTTTGAATTTTTGAACGTCTTCCCAACAGCCGCGTTTCCATCCGGGATTTCTTAGTAGTGCTGCCGGGTGATATGTTGCCATTACATTTATTCCGTTGAACTCGTAAATGTTATTTCGTAAGTCGCCCAATGAAAGTTTTTTATTCAATAATCCATTTGCAGCTACTCTACCAAGGCACAGGATAATTTTGGGATTAATAAGTTCAATCTGCTTGTGAAGATAAGGAATACATGTTTCCATTTCAAAAGGTTGGGGATCTCTGTTACCGGGAGGACGGCATTTTAAAATATTTGCAATGTAAACTTCGTTCCGTTCTAAATTTATTGCTTTTAAGATATCATTCAACAATTTACCGGCGCGTCCAACAAATGGTTCTCCCTGCGCATCCTCATCAGCTCCGGGTGCTTCGCCAACAAGCATTGCATGTGCTTTAGGATTACCAACACCATAAACAAATTTGTTTCTCGTTTTACCAAGAGGACATTTCTGGCATTCCTTTATAAGCGAATTAAGTTCTTCAATGCTTTCCGCTTTTTGAAAATCCTCCATAAATAATGAATTGCCAGTTTCCATCTCTAATCTTTCAGTGACTTTTATATTTTGACTTTCATAATTATCTGAAGAAATATTGGCTTCGGAAAACAGCAGGTCGCCAAAAATTTCTTTTTGATCTTCCAGAGCCTCATGCAGAAGTTTATTTAGATCCGAATCCAACTTTATTACCCGGAATGCATTAATTGATAATTGAATTTAACAAAAATGAACCTATTTAAAAATAAAAGCGGAGAATAAAATTTCTCCGCTCTATTTAACTATAAAAAAATGCTCTATTTGTCCTTCTCGTTTTTGTAACGGTATTGAATTCCATCATTAACAAGTTCATTCAATGCTTGAACATGGGGTTTTTCCCTTTTTTCAAATTCGAGGGAGAGTTTTAACTGTTCAGGATTTTCACGATCCTCAAATTCATCATCCTGTCCTGATGTAACAGTACTTAGTAACGAATTGAATTCAAGTTTTGTATCATCATTTAATTTACGGGCTCTTTTAGCGGCAGCAATTACAGCCTCGTAAAGGTTAGGTATTCTTTCCTTAATACTGGTAAGACTGATAGGTTTAATCATTTTATTTATCCTCCTTATTTATTTCCTTTTCTATAATTTCTCTTGCTACTTTTTTTGCCTGATCGAGATTGATATTGTTTACCACGTAATCAAACTGGTCTTTAAAGCCAAGTTCCATTTCGGCTCTTTCAATTCTTTTTTTAAAATCCTCATCGGATTCAGTATTTCTCTTTATCAGGCGTTCTTTTAATTCTTCAATGCTTGGCGGAGCTATAAATATTAATGTTGCAAATGGATATACTTTTTTAATACTTATTGCACCTTTCACATCAACTTCGAAAACTGTAATCAGACCTTTGGAAATATTATCATCTACAATTTTCTTTAGCGTGCCGTAATAGTAATCATAAAACTTTTCCCACTCAACAAATTCGCCATCATCAATCTTTTTCCTGAAATCTTCTTCGGAAATAAAGAAGTAATCAACTCCGTCTTTTTCAACATTTCTTCTTTTTCTGGTAGTAGCAGAAACCGAAAAAAGAAATTCGGTATATTGTTTTAAAATATCTCTTACAATAGTAGTTTTACCTGATCCGCTTGGCCCCGAGAAAACAAATAGTTTAGCTTTATTACCCACCATCTACTCAATATTTTGAATTTGTTCGCGGATTTTTTCAATTTCTTCTTTAATATAAATACCCGAATGCGATATATCCGATGTAATTGCTTTGCTGTTAATTGTATTTGCTTCCCTGTTCATTTCCTGTAAAATAAAATTCAACCGCCGTCCGGCATCATCAGATTGCTCAAGTGTATCAATAAACATTTTTATATGGCTTTTCAACCTGACACATTCTTCTGTAACGTCATATCTCTCAGATAAAATTGCAAGTTCTGTAAATAATCTTTGATCATTATCAACGATATCTTTGGTTAATTGTTTTGCCTTCTCCTTAAATCTTTCAAAATAAGTTTTAAGACTTTCTTCTTTTACTTTTTCTATATTAGCAATAACCTGATCGATATGACTGATTCGGTTTCGAATATCCTTTTCTAATTCTCTGCCTTCAGCTTCACGCATTTTATTCATCTCGTCAATAGCTGAATCGATTGCTTTCTCGACTAGAATCATTTCGGTACCGGCTTGTTCATCGTCTTCCTTAAAGAACATATTCTGAAACAACATCAAATCGCTGAAAGATATTTTATTTTTTAGCCCGGATGCTTTACGAATATCCTTTAGAATTTTAAGAGCATACTTAACAGATGTAGTATCAACTTCATTAAATTTTTCTTCCAGTTCACCGTGCCTTACAGAAACCGAAAGATAAATTTTACCTCGCTTAATTCTGTTCTTTACTTTTTCCCTTAATTCAAATTCTTTAGCAGCTAAAAATTTAGGCAATCGTAGGGAGAGATCGAGATAACGGTTGTTAAGACTTTTGATTTCTGCTTCAACCGAAAGATCTTTTTCCTGAGCATATCCTTTACCGTAACCGGTCATGCTGGAAATCATTTATTCTCCCATAAAAAGTGACTGCAAATTTACTTAAAACCGAACTTCTAAACAACGCGAGAAAATTGCAAAAAACAATCAAAAGTGAGGAAAATTAGAATGCTTCACCTATACCGATATGAAACTGCACTAATTCTTTCAAGAACTTTTTTGATGAAATATTTCTTTTGTCGGAAGGGTCGTAAAGTTTAATACCAAAATCGAGACGAATTGGGGCAAAATCAGAATAATATCTTAGTCCGAATCCACCCGCAATTGCAATCTGGTTCAGTCGAAATTCTTTAACACTATTCCATGTATTACCATAATCGATGAAAATTGCTGAGCCGAATTTTCCGAATAAACGATTTCTGGATTCAACCGATCCTTCGAATAGGAAGAATCCACCAGTTGCGGCACCCTTTGCCAATACAGCTTCCAGATCCTCCTGAGTAGGATTTTCTAAACTCAATAATGGTTCAATAGGAACAAGTTGTCTTGTACTCCAACCACGCACCGAGTTACTGCCTCCGGCATAAAATCTTTGATTAAGTGATATATCGGATTTATCACCGTGATAATTAAAAATCTGTCCGGCTTTAATCTTAATGCCAAAAGAATTTTCTTTTGAAGTGTAGAAAGGTAAAAAGAATGAACCTGTTCCAAGTAGTTTAAAATAGAGCGGACGGTTAAATGAACTACCAAATACTCTACTGATTAAATATGGAATTGAATTAGATTCTTCAACTAATAATGAAAGAGAATAACCGGATGTTGGAAAGAAAACGTCATCGGTCTTATTGGCACCCATAATAATTCCTAAAAGTGTGTTTGTACTTCTCGAAAATAATTGACCGCCTAATTCTTCATCCACATAATTAGTTGCCAATGAATCTGTTTCTTTCTGGCTAAATTGATTATCCGGAATTCTTTGGTAAAATCGGCTTAGTAAATCAATCAAATAATTTCTCTTGTATTTATATTCCGACCGCTCAACATTGAAATATGTAGAAAGCGCATTAAGATAAGTAAACTGCGCTAATTCTATATCGAAACTTAATTTGGCACCATACAAAGTTGAGTTATATTCATTTCTTCTTTTCTGAAGAGTAAAGTAAGTTTCAATTTTTGTATTGATCGGGCGGCCAAAAAGGAATGGTTGCTCAATACTTAATCTTGAATCTGTGTATCCAAAAACCGTTGAGTCGTTAAATGCAGGTTGCTTAATAAATTCTGAAATGTTTTGTGCAGCGGCTGAAGTACTTATAGTCAGTTTTCTTGCATCACCTAAAAAATTCTTTTTTACGAAACTTAAACCCAAACCAAGATTAAATGTATTGTCCTCGTTATTAATAATTATTTCGGGCGATAATTCATGAAGCATTCCAATATCAGCGCTTATATTAAGAGGAACTTTATTACTAATTGTATCGGAAATAATGGCATTAATTATTGCTGAATTAAAAAGTTCTGTACGGTATAATCGAACCTGTCCACGCTGAATATCGTAATGACTGTAATACATACCGGGTTTTATCCCAACAATATCTTTTAGTAATTGGTCTTCAATATAGTCCATTCCAACACCGGTCCGCACTGTTAAAATATCGCTTATTATATATCGTTTACCAGGGTTGAAATTAATTCTTACATCAGCCCGGTTCATAAGTGTATCTATTATCAATGTAGGTTGATCATGCGTAGCTAACATAAACCCGTGATCGCGTAAATATGAAAGTGTATAATTCTTACGGTCTTCTAATAAAGCATCGGAGTATACCAATCCGGTATCTACCTTAACATAATCGTTTATTACATCAAGGAACTCACCCGGAATTTTATTTTCCAATCCTGTTAAAACAAACGACCTGAATTTTACAGGTGTCGATTCATTGATAATATATTTTAAGTAGGCACCTTTCTCATCAAATTTATAACTGTAACCGACCTTTACCTTAAAAAATCCTCTTGTTATATAAAGAGATTGTATTGCCTGAAGATCAAGCGGAATTAAAAGTGAATCGAAATAATTAGGAGGATTTCCAAAACTCGAAAAACTATGAAGGAATTGTGAAAATTTACCCGGGGATTCTTTAGATAGTATAACCGCGCTTAATTCTGAACTGGAGATTGAATTATTGCCGGTGAACTCAATTGATTTTAATTCAACCTGAGAAACTGTTTGAGAATACAACAAGCTAAATGTAAAAAGTATGTTGATTAATATTTTTCTCAAGTTATACTCAAATAATTCAATAAGTTATTTTTACAGGAGTTCCGATTTTTACAATTGATGCCAGTTCATCAATATTCTTGTTACTTATTGCTATCGAACCGTTCGTCCAGTTAAAAGTAAAAGGTAGATTTCTAAAAATAATATCATACTCTCCAATGCCATGAATTCCAATATTAGCGCCGAGCCGCGTAGAATTTGGCGGACATTCATTGTTTTCAATAGAGTTCATAATCACTTCAAATTCATTTTGGTTGATATAACCTCTTTTTAATGCTTCGGCAGCATCCCTTTCATTCGGGTAACTAAGTTGTAAAAATTTGTGATACTTATTACTGTTATCTATCGCACAGATAATATATTCACCTATTGGTGTAACAAGATCATTTGCAGTAGATTTAATTTTACCGGGATTTTTGCCGAAGACAGTTTTATAAGATTTAATAAACACGCTACCGGAATAAAGCTCAAGGCGATAGCTGCTTCTATCCACAACAATTCTCAAGTTTTCAATTTTAGAAATATTTTTTTCTTTAAGTGCTTCTGATAATGGTATTTCCCCGGAATTTAATATTAATCCATAAAGAACAAGGCCGACAAAAAATATTATCACACTTGCGCTTATATATAAAATATTTCTTATCACAAAAAATTAAATAAGTAGATGAAAATTATTTCTTAAAAATAAAAAAAAAGCGCCTAATTAAGGCGCTTTTATAATGATAAATCCGCATCAACCGGGAAATTATTTTTTACCGTTTTCTGCTTCAACAACTGCAATTGCAGTCATGTTGAATATATCGCCAACTGTATCACCACGCTGAATAACATGCACAGGTTTTTTCATTCCGGTAAGAATCGGGCCAATTACAGTTGCATCTGTTAATCTCTGGAATAGTTTATATGCAATATTTCCGGCTTCCAGATTCGGGAAGATTAAAACATTGGCACTTCCTTTAAGCGTAGAGAAAGGAAATTCCGCTTCAAGGCGTTCCGGAACAACTGCAGTATCTGCTTGCATTTCACCATCAATCATAAGGTCGGGACGTTTTTCTTTTACTAATTTAACCGCTTTTGCAACCTTTTCTGATTGAGGATAAGGTGCGCTGCCAAAATTACTGAAAGAGAGCATCGCAATTTTAGGAACAATATCAAATGACCTTACTGTCTCGGCTGTACTTATTGCAATTTCTGCAAGTTGTTCAGCACTCGGATCAATATTGACAGTAGTATCTGCGAAGAAGAAAATTTTATTCTTAACTACAACTATATACATACCAGATACTGTGGTTAATCCCTCTTTAACTCCAATACATTGAAGAGCCGGTCGAATAGTTTGAGGGTAATGGTAAGTTAATCCGCCTATCAATGCATCTGCATCACCAAGTTTAACCATCATGGATGCGTAATAGTTTGGTTCTTTCATTAATAATCTTGCATCTCTAAGAGTAATACCTTTACGCTGACGTAATTTGTAAAACTCCTCTGCATACTTTTCACAGTTCGTACATGTAGCGGGATCTTTGATATCGAAATTCTTAACATCGTAACCAAGCTCAGTTATTTTACTTTTGATTGCTTCTTCATTACCAAGTAATATTGGTCGACCGATATTTTCATCCTGAACAGAATTAGCAGCTCTAATAATTTTTTCTTCCATACCTTCAGGGTAAACTATTTTACGAGGACTTTTTTGAGCTTTATGAACCATTACTCTAACAATTTCTGTTGAAAATCCGAGTCGCTCTTGTAATTGTTCTTTGTACTTATTCCAATCAGTAATAGGATTTTTTGCAACACCGGTATCCATTGCAGCTTTTGCAACAGCAGGTGCAACATACCACAATACTCTTGGATCGAATGGTTTGGGAATAATGTATTCCGGACCAAATGAAAATTCTTTTCCACCATATGCATTAATTACAACTTCGGGTACTTTCTCTTTAGCAAGCTGAGCCAATGCTTTTGTAGCCGCCATTTTCATTTCTTCATTAATCTTACTTGCTCTAACGTCAAGCGCACCGCGGAAAATAAACGGGAATCCTAAAACATTATTAACCTGGTTAGGATAATCGCTTCTTCCGGTTGCCATAATAATATCTTTACGTGCTGCAATACCATCTTCGTATGTTATTTCCGGATCTGGATTAGCCATAGCAAATACAATTGGATTTTTAGCCATACCTTTGACCATTTCCTGTGACACAATATTACCTTTAGACAAACCTACAAATACATCTGCGCCTTTCATTGCATCTGTTAAATCTTTGTATTCAACATCCTGGGCAAACATTGCTTTATATTTGTTTAAGTCTGTTCGCTTTTTATTTATGTGCCCTTTTGTATCGAACATGGAAATGTTTTCAACTTTAACACCGGCGGCAATATACATTTTGCAGCAAGCAACTGCAGATGCACCAGCACCGGAAATAACAAGACGCATTTTATCCAATTTCTTACCGGCAACTTCAGCTGCATTTATTAAAGCTGCACAAGAAATTATTGCTGTTCCGTGCTGGTCATCATGAAATACTGGAATGTTCATTGTCCGGATTAATTCCTCTTCAATTTCAAAACACTCAGGTGCTTTAATATCTTCAAGGTTGATTCCACCGAATGTTGGTTCCAAAAGTTGAACTGCACGTATTACTTCTTTGGAATCGTGCGTTTTCAGTTCAATATCGAAAACATCAATATCTGCAAATCTCTTAAACAGAACGCCCTTACCTTCCATAACAGGTTTACCGGCATGTGGACCGATATCACCCAATCCAAGAACAGCAGTTCCATTTGAAACAACAGCTACAAGATTACCTTTTGCGGTATACTTGTAAACATCGTCGTCATTTTTTTCAATTTCTCTACACGGTTCAGCAACACCCGGTGTGTAGGCCAATGATAATTCACGAGCCGTATAACATGGTTTGGTAGGAATTACTTCGATCTTCCCTTTTCTACCTTCGCTATGATACTTTAATGCTTCATCACGATTAAATGCCATGGTTGTGCCTCATTTGAATTGTAAATAAATTTAGTTCGATTTGATACTTGTGATTTTTAGTAATTGCAAAATAGGTAGATTACCTATAACAAAAAAGCCCCGAATTTTCGGGGCTTAAATAAAAACTTATTATTAAGTAAAAATCCGAATTATTTTAAAAAAACCA
>JAGXSM010000066.1 GCA_018333725.1 Melioribacter sp.
TTCCGGGTTGTCCGGTTGTCGTAATCAATTGTGTTGGGATTTGCCGACCAGTTCTGATGATTAGCATCTGTAATATATTCTTTTGCGGTTTGTAAATACGGCTGAAACAAATTTGTATAGACCGCCTCAAAAGTTAATTCATCTATCTTTGGATTGAATTGATGATTGAAATAAATAATAGATTGAAGATACTTTGCGGTTATATCCGATAGCTGCTGATTAGTTGTGTATTTCGGATTTCCCGTAGAAGTATTTTGTAAGTCCGATCCGTCAAGTACAAAATTTCCATTGAATGCGAATCTTCCGATTGAGTTTGTAAATGAAATTCCTGTAACGGGACTTATTGCATAATCAATTCCAATTTTTGCATTGAAATTTTTTCTTCGGAAATTCTGGTTAATGTCCGCCCGCTGATACATAGATCCGGTAGTGGTGGAGGTATATCTATCGTAACCCTGGTAATTGGTGTTACTGAACAATCTGTAATCGGCGCTTCCGGTTAAACCCCAAGCGCCCGATTTATAGTTTAATGTAACATCACCGTTATATTTAGTTCTCGATCCTATGCCGCCATTAACAATTCCGGACATATTATCATAAGCCGAAACTTTGGTAATGATATTTACAATTCCGGCAGCTCCTTCGGCATCGTATTTTGCAGATGGATTTGTAATCAGTTCGATGTTGTCGATAATGTTTGCGGGAATCTGTCTCAGTGCATCTGATCCTTGAAGTACGCCCGGTCTTCCGTTTAAAAGAACTGTAAAATTTGAACTGCCGCGCAATGTTACATTACCGTTTTGATCAACTTGAATGGAAGGGTGATTTTGTAATACATCTAAAGCCGTCCCCCCGGCAGCTGTATTATCCTTGCTAACATTTATTACCCTTTTATCAAGATGATATTCTTCCGTGGGCTTTTCGCCAACCACATTTACGGCATCCATTTTAATTTCTGTTGGATTTATTTTTATTACTCCGAGAGAAACTTCTTTTTTATCCGGAGTAATCGCAACATTTGGAATTATAGTCTTATCGTAACCAATAAAACTGACTTTCACATAAAAATTTCCCTCGGGAAGATTTGGTATTAATAACTCCCCGTTTTTACCGGAGGCGCTGCCTGATATGAAAGCAGAATCTTTGGAACTATGCACGGTAACATTGGCATATTCAATTGGAATATTGTTTTTTCCATCCATTATAACCGCTTTAATTATACCTTTTTTAGCATCGATCATTTCGTCATTCGGTAATAATGGAGAAGCATTAAGACAAGCAGCAGTCAAAAGAAGTAGTAAAGCAAGGTTTTTCATTTATTCCCCCAATCTAAAGTTTTCGTTTTCCACGGTTATAAAGACGAACGGATAAATAAAAAAGTTACATGATGGGAAAAATTTTTATCGCTTAGCAAGAAACAAAAATGCCGGCATTTTGCCGGCACCATTGAAATAAAGAAAAGAAGTTTAGTAATTACATTCCTTCACCAACATTGATATCAATACGGTCGTTTGTGCGGGATGTGTTTTTATAATTATTGAAATTATAGCTCAAAGACAATCTGAATACTGGCGCTTCGGGACGGAACGAACCGATCATGTTAAAGTTAGGCCCGATACTGTTAAATCCAAACTTACCTGTGCTAAATAAATTTTGAGCACTGAGTGTTGCAACAAGTTTTTTGTCCAGCAATTCCTGTCGGGCAGAAATTGTTAGCGAAAAGATTGGATCGGTAGTTTGCTGAATATCTACTTGTTTGCCGAAGTAATTCATCATTAACTGTAACCGGGTCGTTGGTGATAAAATAAAAGTCGAGTTTAATCTTGATGACCACGAGAATTTTTCAGTAACAAGGTCAACTCCATTAATTGTTCCTGTCATTTTTCTGTTGAATAAATTAACCGATGGATCTAAACGCAGCCAAGGAATAAGTGTAATACTTGTCGATATTTCCGCCCCCGCAACTTCGGTCTCGGCCGCATTCATAAATGATAACGTCATGAATCCATTATCGTCCAGACGCTGTGTTCGCAATATAGAATTATCAGATTGACGGTAATATGTCTGTGCCGAGAAGAAAAGTCCCTTTAAGAAATATTGATAGTTCAACTCAAACGAATTGGTAAGTTCCGGCAACAACCCGGGATTGCCTATAAAAGTTACATAAGAATTAGAAAAATTAGGGAATGGATTTAAGGCCATTTCCTGTGGACGGTTAATTCTTCTGCTGTAACTGAATTGAAGTTGCTGCTGCTGATTAATGTTAGTAGAAATGTTGAGAGTTGGGAAAAGATGAAGCTGGTTGTATTTATAGTCTTTTCCGGTTGTTTTCTGATCGAGAAGTCTGTCGGTTTGTTCCAATCTTAGTCCTAACTGATAATTAAATCCGGAAAATATATTTGAGTATGTTGCGAATGCAGCATAGATATTATTACGGAAATCGAATTTGTTGCTGTATCTTGAATCGATTGACCATTGTTGCGTTAATATGTTAAATGATTTGCTGACTATATCCATGTTATTATAAAAGAAATTTGCCTGAAGGCCGGTTTCAAATTTCGATTCTTTGCTAAAAGTGTATGAATACACCGATCTGATTCGACCCTCGTTTCTATTTGTATTATTACTTAACTCGCTCTGCGTTGTTTGTGATATTATTTGCTGAAACGAACCATCAGTTATGTATTCACTTGTCCTTTGAGTCGACGGAAGAGAAACATTTGTGTAGTTAACTTCAAGCGTAAGCTCATCCACCTTTGGTGTAAACTGCTGACTGAAGAACAGAATCGAATTTAAATAGCGCACTCCGTAATTGTTTCTATCATCGCCCAAATTATAATCTGTAAAAGAAGGATTAAGCTGATCTGCGTTTGTAAATTTAAACAGAGAGCTTCTGTTAATATCCACATTGCCGTAAGAGTTTGTAAAGCTGATAGAACTTTTATCGCTAAGAGTATAATCAAAGCCGGCTTTTGCAGTATAATTCTCTCGCATAAAATTTCCGTTAACGTCGGTGTTCATATAGTTTGAACCGTTTTGGGTAAACGAGGTTCTGTCGAATAATTGATTCATGTAATTAGTGTTTTTTCGGTAATCAAAACTTCCGGAAAGAGTATAATCGACACTCTTATAGCTAAGAGTAAAGTCTCCGTTGTATTTGGTTCTGGATCCCAGCCCGGCGTTAACAATTCCATTCATGTTGTCTCTGTCCTGTTTCTTCATCACAATATTGATAATTCCCGCTGTTCCTTCGGAATCATACTTTGCAGATGGGTTTGTAATAATTTCGATGCTCTCAACAAGATTTGCCGGTATTTGTCTTAATGCATCTCCTCCCTGAATTGGATAAGGCTTTCCATTAACCTGAATTGTAAAATTAGAACTTCCTCTCAAAGAAACATTTCCATCCTGATCGACTTGAACCGAGGGTTGATTTTGTAATACATCAAGTGCGGTTCCGCTGGAGGCATTAATATTCTGGCTTACATTAATTACTTTTTTATCGAGATGTAATTCTTCCGATGCTTTCTCGCCAACAACACTTACTTCGCTTAACTCAACATCGGTATTAAATAGTTTTATTACTCCCAATGATGATTCATATTTCTCTTTTTCAATTTTAATACCCGAGACAACCCGGTTTTCATATCCTATGTAGGATACTTTTACATAATAAATTCCTTCGGCTATATTCGAAAGAAGAAGATCGCCATTGTTTCCGGAAACAGTTCCGCTAATAAACGATGAATCCTTTGCGTTATGAAGGGTTACATTTGCATACTCAATCGGTTCGTTGGTTTTGCCATCCAATATCTTTGCTTTGATGGTTCCTTTTTTGGTTGTTGCGTCGTTATTTGGGGCGGCTATGATGGATATTGAAAAAAGAAGCGCAAGAAAAAGAGCATTTATGTAATGATTTCGCATTATTTACCTTTCTAAGTGATATTATTTCGTATATAGACAAGACGTCTTATTTGCTCAAAAAGTTCCTTAATCAAATTAATTTATTTAGCTTACCGCTAAATTTTCCACGAGAGAGCTTGGTTAGATATAATTGAGGGAATAAAAACTCCATTTAACCATAATTCTTTTTTATAGTCGAATGGAGTTCTTTGGTTTAATGATTTATTGTTGCTTGAATTCTATCTTACCATTTACAATTGTATATAAAACTTTTGTGTTCAGTATTTCATCGTCAGAACAAGTTAGTAAATTATTTGAAAGCACTGTTATATCGCCCAGCATTCCGGTTTGTAGCTTTCCTTTTAAGTTCTCTTCAAAAGAAACATAAGCACCGTTGATCGTATAAGATTTTAGAGCTTCAATGCGGGTCATTTTTTGTTCCGGATAAAAAACGGATCCATCTGCCAATTTTCTTGTAACTGCAGAGTAAAAACATTTTATCGGGTCAACATCTTCAACGGGTGCATCTGTTCCATTACAAATAATTGCCCCGCTATTAATTAATTTTTTCCAGACATAAGCACCTTCTTCTGCGCGGTCATCGCCTATTCTTTCCGGAACAAATGTAGCATCGGATGTGCAGTGAACGCTCTGCATTGCGGCAACAACGCCTAATTTTGCAAAGCGCGGAATATCCGGTGCAGAAATATGCTGGGCGTGTTCGATACACCAGCGTAAATCTTTTTTGTCGGGATTCTTTTTAAAAACCGCCTCGTAAATATTTAACACTTCTCTGTTTCCTCTATCGCCAATAGCATGTATTCTCATCTGAAAACCGTTTGCAATAGCAAGTTCAGAAATTTTCTTAAGTGTTTCGACCGGTGTTACATTAGAACCTGAATGTGCTGGTAAATCCGAATATGGTTCAATCATCCAGGCGCCCCTTGAACCGAGCGCACCATCAATGTATTGTTTGATAGAACGGACTGTCAAAAAATTGTTTGCATAACCGACGAGCATATAATTGCGTAACTTTTCTTTCATCTTATCATAAGTATCACCAATCATAACATTTAAGCGAATAGAAAGTTTGTTTGAATCGGCTTGTTGTTTGATTATGTCGATCAATTCGAATGTTTCCCCGGCATCGTGGAAAGAAGTAATTCCCTTCTTAAGGCATTCCTCTGAAGCAAGTCTTATTTGATTAATATAATCTTGGCGGATTTCTTCGGGTTTGCGGTTATTAAAGAATTCTTCGTAATGCTTTGCAATCAAATTCTCCGCATTTTCTTCGAATACACCGATCGGATTTCCTACAGAGTCGCGTACAATTGTTCCGCCATCCGGATCTATTGTGGATTTTGAAACACCCGCAAGTTTCATTGCATATTCATTTACAAATATTGCATGTCCGCTTGCGTGCGATAACATAACGGGATTGTTTCTGGAAGCTTTGCTTAATTCATTATGAACCGGATACCCGTTTACATTCGGGTTGGGTGAGGGATCAAATTTTTCCTGATGCCATCCTCTTCCAAGCACCCAATCGCCCGGTCGTGAAGTTTCGCAAGCTTTGGCAACCATTGCAATTACTTCGTCCCAGTTCTTTGCTTCGCGCAAATCTAAAATCTGTTTGGATTTTCCGAGTCCGAGAAAATGAGCGTGACTTTCAATAAAACCGGGCATCACAAATTTTCCTTCTAAGTCAATTACTTCGGTTGAATCGCCAATGTATGCTTCAGCATCATCATTTGATCCAACAAATAAAATTATTCCATCTTTAATTGCTACGGCTTCTGCAGAAGGATTCGATTCATCCATTGTAGCAACAACTGCATTTGTTAATACCAGATCGGCCGCTTCTTTCACTTCTTTTCCTCCACAATTTTGAATTAATATTGATAATGCAATAATGAACATACCATGCCGGATAAGATTTTTTAATTTCATTTTAATCCTCTTAATGATAAATGTCATTTAATAATGATTTTACAAATGATTTTATTTCACCGTCTGCGGTTTGAGCATTAAAGGGTTTAACGGATAAAGTTAAGAGAGCGATTATAAGAAGAAAGATTTTTTTTGTTTTCATTCACTCACGTGTTTTATTTTCTATTTACCAGAATTACACCACCGATTATAATTAATCCGCTTACAAAAGTTAAGAAACTTATTTGTTCATTTAAAAGAATCCACGCAGCAAAGACAGTAACAAACGGCTCGATGTATAAAAACGTACCGACTTTGGTAGCTTGCATTTCGCTAAGCGCCTGAGCCCACAATACATAAGCAATTCCGGAACAAAAAATTCCAAGGAAGAGAATTGATATCCAGCCGGTTAATGAAAGCGAAATAACAGAAGAGATATTCTCACCGGTTAGAGTAAACGGTATTAAGTAAAAAGACATCATTACAAACAGGAATAGTATCGTCATTAAGGGCGGGTAATTAATAGTTATCTTTTTTCCTACAAGGGAGTATACCGCCCACGTAAACGAACTAAACAACACAAGAAAATCACCCTGATTAGAAATCAAATCGATCGAAGAAAGATCTCCTTTGCTTACAAGAAGCAGCAATCCCGAAAATGAAATTGCAATTCCGGATATTTGAAGCGGCGAAATGCTTTCTTTGAAAAAAATCAATGCAAGCAGAACCATAAAAACAGGAGTGATGCCGATTATCCAGCCAGTGTTAGAAGCCGACGTATATTGTAATCCTGTTACCTGAATCCAGAGATGAAGCGATGCAATTCCGGATAGCAGAAAAATCCATTTGTGATCTTTAATGTTTATTGTAAAACTCTTTTTTTGATGAATCGCAATAATGGTTAACAACCCGATTCCTAAAATTTGTCTTAACAGAATAATGGCAAGCGGCTTAATCTCTTCCAGAGCATGCTTTGTTGCTATAAACGAACCTCCCCAAAAGATAACAGCAACAAGAGGTTTCAAGTATGGGTGAACCCGCGGTTTACTTTCTGGCATTAATAAAAAATTTTCTCTATTGTATATCAAAAGTTAACCATTTCTTCGTTATTGTTTCAAAAGAGGGAAACTTCGCGGCTGAATTAAAGAGTTTTATTACCGGCTATGATTACAATTTTTAAGTTGCATTCTGAACCGAAATAAAATTATCTTTGAGCAGATTCATTAATAGAATTAATTGCTTATCTATTTAGCCGGGAATTAAATGAGTGTTGAATTAAAGAAAGTTGTAACCAAATCCGATCTTAAGAAGTTTATAAAATTTCCTTACAAGCATTATTCGGGGAATAAATATTGGGTTCCCCCTCTCTTTATGGATGAATATCGAAATCTGGACACAACTAAAAATCCCGCACTGGAATTTTGCGAAGCTCAATACTGGCTTGCTTATAAAAACAACGAACTTGTTGGGCGAATTGCCGGCATAATTAATAATCGCTATAATGAAAAAGTCGGCAAAAAGATTATGCGTTTTGGATACATTGAATTTATTGATGACGAGGAAGTTTCCAAAAAATTGTTCGATGCAGTTGAAAACTGGGCAAAAGAAATAGGGTGCGAGTCGATTCACGGACCACTCGGTTTTACAGACATGGATCCGGAAGGAATGCTGATAGAGGGATTTGAAGAAATACCTACAATAGCGACAATCTATAATTATCCTTATTACTCCGTTCACGCCGAGAAATACGGCTACAAAAAAGATATCGACTGGCTTGAATACGAACTTGTTCCGCCCAAAGATATTCCGGAAAAAGTAGAGCGGATTGCAAAAGCAGTTTTCGAAAGATATCACTTAAAAATGCTTGAGGTTAAAAAAGCAAAAGACCTTCTTCCGTATGCTCATGAAATTTTTCATGTTTTGAATAAATCTTATGAAAATATATACGGATTCGTGCCTCTCTCGGAAAAGCAGATCGATTTATATGTAAAACAGTATTTCGGATTTATAAAGCCCGGTTTTGTTCCTGTTGTGTTAAATGAAAAGGGCGAGGTTGTTGCATTCGGAATTACGATGCCCTCATTATCTAAAGCATTCCAGAAAGCAAAAGGGAAATTATTTCCGTTCGGACTTATTCACATATTAAAAGCACTTAAGAAGAATGATCGTGTTGATCTTTATCTAACAGGTGTTCGTCCGGATTATCAGGATAAAGGTGTAAATGCTTTAATGATGTATGAGATAAACAAAATATATATAGCCAACAACATCTCTTATGCAGAATCAAATCCAGAGCTTGAAAGTAATTCAAAAGTTCAGGCGCAATGGCGGCACTACGAAGGTCGTCAGCATAAAAGAAGAAGATGTTACATTAAGCATTTATAAGCCAGGGCGATAAATTCCAACCATCAAGAAACAAGCAGTAGAAAAAGCCGATTTATTAATTGAGCTTTGATTATTGTTTGTTTCTCAAGACCTATCTATTGCAATACACTTTTCATAGAAGGGATAATAATTGTTGATTGTAATGCCGCCTGGAATTTTTCTTCTGTGTAGAGAACTTTTTCTAAAAAAAGTCCCGATGGCGGAGCGGTATATTTAGCCGGAGTTGGCGATTTATGCTCAAGAAAATATTTCAGATCGTCCGGGGTCAGTTTTCCTCTTCCAATTTCTGCAAGAACGCCAACCATTCTTCTAACCTGTTTCCATAAGAAATGCGAACCAATTATCCTAATCAATATTAAATCGCCATCTTCTTTCATTTGAATATCTTCTATAAGAACCTTTGTAGATTTTTCCTCGTCATCTTTATCGGCAAAAGAAACAAAGTTGTGCATACCAATAAAAAGTCTTGATGCTTTAATCATTTTTTCAAAATTAAGTTTGTCCTTAATCCACCACACAAATGGTTTACCGAAAGCAGTTCTTCTTTTCGATATTTGATATAAGTAAATTCTGTTTTTGGCATCGTAGCGCGCGTGAAATTTTGGATTAGCTTTTTCCGCCTCAATAATATTTATATCTGCAGGAAGTTCATCATTCATTTTCATCCAGATTATTTCCGGAGCCAGAACAGTTTTAACATCAAGATGTGCAACCTGGCAGATAGCATGAACGCCCGCATCTGTTCTGCCGGATCCGTAAATTTCTACATGCTCGCCCTTGAAAATACTTTTTGCGGCATCATATAATTTACCCTGAACCGACTTGCTGTTCTTTTGCATCTGCCAGCCGCTATAGCGAGTGCCTTCGTATTCTATGTATAGTTTAAATCGAGCCATATTATGCGGTAGTAAAATGCCAGAGCGGTCCGGTTTTAATCGAACCATTGATTAGCACCTCATCAATTCTCCAGTAATAAGTTGAATTTTTATCGAGCTTTCCGGGATCAAAATAATTTTCCTTCTGATTTTTGATGAATACAGGATCGCCCGGTGCTTGAGAACCGGTCTTTAATTTCTCGCCGCGTTTTAATGCCTGGGGATAAATGGATTTCCAGAAATAAATATTGAACGATACCGCATTGCGCGACGGAACCCACTTTAATTGAGTGCGCTCATTATTAAAGTAGGAACCATTCCTTGGAGTTGGTAACGATACAAATGGAATAACCGGTGTCATTTCATTTTCGGGATCCCACTTATTATCAAATGTCCATTTTGCATTTATAATTTCCGGCGACGGAGAATTTTCTGCTTCGGAAAGATTATCTTTGAACCAGTCGTAGTCACCGCCAATTCTATGACAGTTGTAAAAATAATGGCGCTCACCCCATTGCCATGTAACAGCATTTGGCGACACCGGCCAGTAAATAGGTATATCAGCCATGTTTTCGGAGAAGATGCAATCGAGTAGATAAATTTGTGCATCACGGTGATGTCTTCCGAGCGGAAATCCGGGAACACCATCGAAGTATGAATATCGTATTACGAACCTCTGATTTTTATCTACCGAACCATTATGCCATAATGATGCAGATAAGTTGTGCCCGAAAAATTTACTGTCGGTTATGTAGCACCATCCTTGCGGACAAACATAGTCGACCCACCCTTCGAAGTAACAGTTGGAGTGATAATACATTCCGTTTGGATGCCAAAGCGCGACTGTATCGCCGCCATCGGCAATTATATTACAATTGAGGAAAATGATTTTTGTGCCCCAGCCGCGTATTGCGAATTGATGATCGTGATCACCGTAAAGCGAACCGTAATTATTGTGAATAGTCAGATTTGCAAGTGTAAACCCAACTACAGTTAAGTCAATATTAATCGTGCCCGAACCCCAATCGGTTCTATTTGGTGCGGCGAGCCAGTTTCTTCTTAATTCTGCATAGACAATTCTGGTGCTGTCGCGGTCCTCTCCCACAAGTGCGATGTTGCTTTTGGTAATGTAGAGCTTTTCGTTATATGTTCCGTTCTTTACAAGTATGATACATGTTTTTTCGTTGTTAGAAGGCGCAGCGTTTAATGCTTCTGTTATTGTTTTAAAATTACCCGATCCATCTTTAGCCACAATAAGATCTGCACGTTCTTGTCCAGGCAATGAATTGATATTACCAAGTAAAATCAAAACAAAAAACGAGAACTTTGTTTTACTAAAAAAATGATTCATACACCTAATTATTTTTGTTGATTAAGTTAACCACTACTTTTATCATCATCTTCTTTTCTTTCGGATTGCTTTCTGCAATCATAAGACATAGAGCAACAAGGGCGTTATCTGCGATTCGTTTCTCGCCGGATGGTGAATATAGAAAATTATTTTTTGCAAGATACATGATAAATAATGCTGCGGCTATTCTCTTGTTCCCGTCTATAAACGAGTGGTTTTTTATTGCCAGATATAGGAGTGTTGCTGCTTTTTCCTCTAGGCTGGGATATAGTTCTTTTTTGCCAAACGTTTGATAAAGTGTTTTTAGAGTGCTTTGAAACGAACCATCTTTTTGTTTTCCAAATAAAGATGAACCGCCATATTTTGTTTTTAATGATGATATTAATTCATTAGCATCATCGTAATTAATCTTATAACTCTCTATGGTCTCATGTTTTCCGATTTTTAATTTTTGATGATCGTATTGGTCTAGGATTTCTAAGGCGTAGGAGTATTCGCTTATTACTTTTATTAAACCAAGAGCTTCATCTTTATTAAGGTCATAAGTATTAGTTACTTGGCCAACTAAGCGAACAACATTTGAAATATCTTTTTCTTTATATTCATTCAGAGATTTTTTTCTTAGTAGTTGTTCTTTTAGAACAGTAGTTGCCCATATTCTAAATCTTGTTCCCTGTATCGATTTAACTCTATATCCAACTGAAATAATCACATCCAGATTATAGAAATCAATATCTCTTAAAACTTCTCTTTTCCCTTCTTTTTGAACTATCCGGAAATTCCGGATAGTTGAATTTTTCTCTAATTCGCCCTCCTTAAACACATTTTTTATGTGTTCGTTAACCGTTCTCACATCTTTCTGAAAAAGCTGAGACATTTGCTTTTGAGTCAGCCAAATTGTTTCTTCATCAACACGAACCTCTAATGAAAGTTCGCTTTTATCTGCTTTATATAATTCTATTTTTTCTTTTGTGATATTTTTAGGATTCATTCGCATTATTTTCTAACTAGAATTTTCAAAATCTTTGGCGAAAAATCATTAGTCTTTTGATCAATAAACTTACGCAAACTTGTAACCGGAGCATGTGGGTCAATCATCAATTTATTTTCAATTGCGTTTTTTTCGGCAACCGTATATACAGACTGTTCAACTAAAAGCGAAGAGAATCTGTACTGAGCGGTTTTATCTTCATCCATCTTGGTTTTAAAGTCCTCTTTCGTACCAAAAACAGCTTTGTTCAAAGAGTGTCTACTATTTATATAGAATTTACCGTTCACAAGATCTGAACATCGATCATCCTCTAGTTCAATATAGTCCCAATCTTTAATCATTCCCCCGTCTTCAGGCTCTTGTTCTGTCAAGATTCTGCCTTCTTTGTGTGCCAATGTTCCATCAGGTTTTTTTGTTTCAGCAAATATTCTTGCTTGTTGACCCCAACCCGTTCCTTTCCATGCAAGTGCAATGCGCCCCACTTTTCCCTCTTTTAACATGTGTGACTTTTCAAAAGTAATATTGACCGAATCAACTATTGTCCCATTTTGAAGAAATCCGATTGTGCCATGCGATTTAACAACACCTATTTTTATTTTGCGCCCAAGAGGTATTTGGTTAGGATTAACTAGCAAAGTAACATAATTAATTTTATTTGGTTGTCCCCTAGAATCCTTTGGTCGAAACTCCAACTCATCTGGGGGAGTCATAACAGCAGAAGAAATAACATCTAAAATTTCTATCTTGGCCTCCAAGATTCCATCTTCACTTTCGGCCAACGCAGTTATAATCCCCGATTCATGTAAAGAATCACATTTTATAGAGAGAGAGAAGACCAAATATTCATTCCATGTTTTACCCTCGTCTATTTTGCTGGCTAAAGGATAAATGTTAATCTTCGAATTATCCGAATCGAATATTATCTCGGTTCCCTTCTTTATCAAATCCTTCATTATGTAAAGTCGAACTATTTTTTCTTGATTTATTGTAAGCTTTGTCGATAGAGGGACAAACTGCATCTTCTCTAAATCTTTTGGGGGCATTGGAGGTTCTCCCGTTCCAGCACCTTCTCCAATCTGTTTTAAAAAGCGATTGAGTTCTTTGATTGCCTCATCGATTTTTTCTTTTGTCTCACGAGAAACCACTGCTGTTGTTGATTTTTTAAATCGTAACTCTTCTTTCTTATATATTGGTTCTAAGTAATTTGTTAATTCCTTGAAAAGCTGCTTTGAAAAATCATGTTTAGAATCAAAGCCATCTCTTGTTACTGTAAGTGGCGAATCCTTGCCGTTGTTTAAATACCAGGATAAATGTTCGCGAAGATTGGCGACTCTTATAATGCCAAAAATATTATTTAGATACGGAGCTCCCTCATACTGCGGTAGAAAAGTTAGATCAAGCACTGCATCCATATCATCAACAATTAAAAAACCGTTTGCTCTTTGTTCCCCGGCCTCCCTACCGGGAAGTTTATTGCTGTCTTCTGCCCGACATACAATCCCGTCGATTTTTAAATTTTTTAATCTCTCGCTTTTAAGAGGACTTATCATTTCAAACGAAAATTTTTCAATAACATTACCAAAAGGGAAGTCATTGTCTAACTCATCTTCTAAAATATTTTGACCAGAACGATATTGGAAAATTTTTATTTTTACGTTTGGATCAAAATTTATCAAACGAAGCATGTAAAATTGCGACAGAATTGGAATGAGTGTTCCTTCGCCAGGAAGCCTACAATCTTCGTGAAGAATAAAGCTTACACACGACCCACTGTTCTCTTTGTTCAAGTGTGATTCTCTAAGTTGTTGAGCCGAAGGTTTTGGAAATGTAGATATTTTTATTTTAGGTTTGTTATCCTTTTTATGATCAAAAGAAAATTCAGCTAACGACAAAATGCCATTACACATTGAATAAAACTTACCAGATTTATGTCCAAGAAGAACATCGCTTACACCCCGGCCGAATAAGCTTCTGCCTGGTTGCCAGCCCGAAACCTCGGTTTTATCCTCAGCAAGTTTTGTAAAAATATTTTTTAATTTTTCAGTAGAAATTCCTTCGGCGGTGTCTATTATTTCGCTTGTCCGCCTTTCTCTTTTATAGCCTTTTGCTGTATATAAATGAATCTCAATGACTCTTGGTTTGTTTTTATTAACCAATTGTTTTTTTATTTCCGAGGTATCAAATTTCTTTCCTTTTTCGAATCTCAAAGCTAAATCGATAAAACCAGATGCCTGTGGTAGTAAAAACTTTCTTTTATAAGAAGTGTCGGAATTTGTAATAGGCTCAGTAACTGTCTTTGCGAAGCTTTTTACTACCCCTGAATAAAGAAGTCTTGCCCATTCTCTACTGGCGAGCTCCATTTCCATTTCTTCAAAAGCACTCATTTTAACTCCTAAAAAAATTATTTATTCAAGTAGTTATTAAACTTTTCTTGTGTTTGAATCAAAAACAGGCATACTTCTTTGTCGTCGATCTCTCTAGCAAAATCAATTAACTCTTTTAATTTTCTTTTTTTTTCTTTTGACGGTGTATGGTCATAAACCCCAAGCATTCCAATTAAGTGAATTGCCTCTGCTGTCTCCAGCATTCTATCTAGATATAGATTAAACAATCTTGATGACTTAACTTTTTTTATAGCGTCTTCTGGATGAATACTACGTGCCCTTCTTTTTCCTCTTTCGACTTGTTCATAATTAATGTGAGCCACTTTAATATTATTATTTTCGCTAAACTTTGGAACTCCAAATTTTTTTATTAATGAATTAGCTTCTATCAAACCATTTTCATTTAAGAACACGCCTTTGTCGGAAGCAGAGTAAGCAAGATTGCGGTACTTGGGTCGCATTTGAAGAACGGATCTATTGGTTCTATTAACGTCTGGAAATTCGGGCCACCCTACCATGGCAAATTTTTTTGGAAACAATCTTGAGCTAACAATACTGATATTTTCAATAGAGGTTGGAATGTTCCATTCATTTAACCAAAAAATAGAATAGGCAGTGAGGCTCGTAAGGGCTAGGTTTTCATATAATTTTTTTTCGAAAGGAAGAAGTTTTAAAAGGTCTTTTTTGTTCATGATTTCCATACTAATATTTACCTCTTTTCATCAAGATATTTTGGCTTCCATGTTTTTAGAATATTCTGTCTAATACCCATTGGACTAAATATGGGCATGTGATTGAACCTAGGTCTAATCTCCTTTGTCCAATCATTTAAAAATAGTTTGATGTCTGTGTTTTTAATTTGTTTGTAATAGTAGTGCGTTTTACCATTGGAATAAAGGAATATTTTGGGGTTTGTTATTAAGCTTTGTTGGGATGCGATTAGTTTTGATTTTTGCAAAATTTTTATTTCTATATCCATCCCATACTTAGATAATGGCGGTTTTTTTATTATACTCTCAAGTTTTGCTTTTATAGAGGAGAGGTTATTCGTATGATTAACAATTATGATTAAATATAAGAAGGCAAATTTGTTGGAAGTGATCCCGGATTTGTTAAGTACTTCAACATAAGCTCCAAGAATCTCTCTAGATAGTTCTTTGTTTTTTTCTTTAAGAATTTTTAACATAACTTTCGGGTATTTTAATGCTCTCAATGCTGTAATCTTATACTCTAAGTCCCTCCTTTTTTGTTCTATGGAATTTCTTCTGATCAAAAGTTTCGTATCGGAACCTATCTCTGGCAGAACGATTTTTTTAAACATGTCGATGTAGCGTTGGTTTATCTCGAATCCGACATATTTCCTTTTCATACTATATGCTTTTGCCAGTACTACACCGGACCCAGCGAAAGGATCAAGTACCAAGTCTTTTTTATCGCTTGACAAAAGCAATATTTTTTCAACAAGTTCTGTGGGGAACGGGCAAAAGTGACGGAAATTCTTTGTTGACCAACTTCCCTGAACCGGAATTTGAATATTCCAAATGTTACCAGGATTCTTACCCCTCTGTGAATATCTCTCCGGATACTTTACCCACCACTCTTTCAAATCTATCGGATCCTTTATTCGATCTACGTAATACTTGTATTCAGCAGATTTGGTAAAAAACAATATGTATTCAAACCGATTTCTCAATTGACCCTTTCTTGACCAAGGAAGGGTTCTTCCCTTGTCCCAAACAATAATATCTCTTAAAATCCAACCGCTTTCGGTGCATATTGTTGCTATATCAAACGGTAGTAATTTTACAGAACCATTCTTTTTGAAAGTATCAACCACTACCCACATCGATCCAGTCTGTTTTGTAACTACATAGCACTGAAAAAAAATATTCTTTAATGATGGCAAATACTCTGTTTCATAATCTTGTCCGTATCCGATTTGACCACGCGTTCCATAATCTTTTAAGTCGGAATATGGAGGTGATGTAATAATCAGATCTATCTTTGGCAGTTTTATGATCTTCAATAATTCTCGCGAATCGACATTGTATATCACATTAGTTTTTTTCATAACCAATTAATTTTTATTTCACTTTCAAGCAATTTGAACTCTTTATCTCCGGTAACAAGCGTTGCCTTTCTTAACTTTGCAAGTGCTGCGGCAAAGGCGTCTGCATAAGACATTTTGTGGAATGCTTTGTATTGGGCAGCGTGCAATGTTAATTCTTTATTCGCCTCAATTACTGTAATTGGGTATCGTGCAAAAGTGTTTTTGTAAAGTTCCGCCCGTTCTTTTCCACCCTCGCGTAAAGCTAGATAATACATTTCTCCCCAGTTAATTACACAAAGAAATATTTCTGATTTTCCGGAAAGTGATTCTTTCAATATATCGGCTACTGAATCAACTCCTTTCTCTCCTTCTGCATAGGCGATCAAAGCATAACTGTCTAGTACATACCTTTTCATAGTTCACGCTCTTTCTTTTTTTCTTCCATTAGAGCTTTCAAAAGCTTCCCGCCGGTTTTCATGAAACCCTTATTAGCATCTATTAGCTCTTCCGTCATTGGGATTATTTTTATTCCATCCCCCTCTTCAAAAAAATTAACGCGGGTGCCCGGCTTAATTCCAAACCGCCGTCTAAGTTTTGAGGGGATAACCAACTGCCCCTTTGTTGTAACATATCCAACTTCCATCTTTTCTCCAATTGTAATATTTACACCGCGAAGATACACTTATTAATAAAGTAAGTCAAATTTAATATGTAAGACATATCTTTTGTTGACGACAAACATCAAGCGGTGGGCAAAATCCATGCTTTTGCATCTAACAAGATTCTTTATAAGATTTGATAAAAAAAAGGAAATTAAATATGGGCAGTAAGGATCTCCGCATTGATTTATATATCGCCAAATCTCAAGAGTTTGCTAAACCAATACTAGAACATTTGAGAGGATTGGTTCATAAAGCTTGTCCGGAAGTGGAAGAAACTATGAAATGGAGCTTTCCTCACTTCGATTATAAGGGAATGATGTGCAGTATGGCGGCATTCAAACAGCATTGTGCATTCGGTTTCTGGAAAGCCTCTCTAATGAGGGAGAAAAAGTTAATGGTTAATGCAAAAGCAGAAACAGCAATGGGGCATCTGGGCAAAATAACTTGTTTAAAAGATCTTTCGGCGGACAAAGTTCTTCTTTAATACATAAAGGAAGCTAAGAAACTTAATGATGATGATGTTAAATTACCTTCTAAGAATGCTTCCAAAGAAAAAAAGGAAATTATTGTTCCTGATTATTTCCTCAAAGCGCTTAAGAAGAATAAAAAAGCGTTAATTACTTTTGAAAAATTTAGTCCCTCACATAAAAGAGATTATATTGAATGGATAATCGATGCCAAGACTGAAGAAACGCGTACTAAATGACCTGGCTAATTTCCAGGCTTGGCGCCTCGTCAAAATCGAGCATTGCATTAAACAGCTTAATTTTTTCAAAGTATTTTAGATCGGCAGCTTTTATTTCCCCGACTCGTATTAAACCGCTATCAAGCAATTTTGCTCTTTTTGTTCCGGCA
>JAGXSM010000067.1 GCA_018333725.1 Melioribacter sp.
AGATAGCTAAACTGTCAATAGCTTTTTGTGCATATTCTCTTGAAACTTTTTCTGCATAATCAATACCACCGCTCTTTTTAACATATTCTATAACATCTTTTACATCAAGTTTTTTGCCGCCATTTTTTATAAGCTTGATTATATGCTTCGAGTCATCTGAAGATGAATTTTTGAGAGTGTAAATTAATGGGAGTGTAAGCTTTTTCTCTCTTATGTCCCCGCCAAGAGGTTTGCCAAATAATTTTGTAGTACCAATATAATCAAGAATATCATCCCGTATCTGGAATGCAATTCCAAGATTTTCACCGTAATTTTTTAATGCAAGAATTTTTTGTTCATCAGTTGTTGAAGCTCTTGCACCAATTTCGCAGCATGTAGTTAATAACGATGCTGTTTTATCAGATATAATCCGGAAATAAGTTTCTTCATCATTATCCAGCTTTCTTGTCTTGCTAATTTGAAGTAGCTCTCCTTCAGACATTCTTTTAACTGTGTTTGTAATTACTTTTAGAAAGTCAAAATCATTCCCTTCTACAGCAAGCATTAATCCGCGTGCAAGCAGATAATCACCCATTAATACTGCAACCTTATTTTTCCAGACAGCATTGATGGATGGAAAACTCCTCCGTGTCTCTGCATTATCAACAACATCATCATGAACCAGTGTAGCCGTATGTAGTAATTCTACAAGAATAGCACCTCTGTAAGACCTTTCATTAACTTCCCCGGCAAGTTTACTGGAAAGGAGTACAAGGACTGGTCTTACTTTCTTCCCTTTTTGTTTAAGGATGTAACGGGTTACTAAATCGAGCAATCCTACTTTCGATTTAAGAGATTGTTTGAAAAAGACATTAAACTGGTCCAATTCATTTTGAATCAGATGAGTAATTTCGGAGAGTGAATTTATTTTCAATCTTTCTTTTGAAATATTTTTGAAACTAAAATACTTATTTCGTATAAGAAAACCAATGGAATGGCTAATAGTATTTGGGAAACCGGATCCGTACCCGGGGTTAATACTGCAGCGAGAATTAATATTACAACAATTGAATGGCGTCTATATTTACGCATGATTTTGGGTGTGAGTATTCCAATCTTGGATAAGAAAAACGACAGCATCGGTAATTCAAATACTAATCCCGCGCCAATTATTACACTTAGAATAATTGAGAAGTATTCATCAATGGAAAAATTATTTGCAATTTCCGGTGAACCGAATTGAGCAGCAAATTGTAATGTAAGCGGAAGCATAACAAAGTATGCAAACAGAACGCCGGCTAAGAAACATACAGTAGTAAAAATAACTATGGCTGAGATATATTTTTTTTCATTTTCACGAAGTGCAGGAGAAATAAATTTCCAGAGCTGGTAAACCACATTTGGAAAACTAAGTATCAAACCAATTATTAATGCGACTTCGAAGAATAAAAAGAGCTGCCCGAACGGACGTAGATTTTGCAATTTGAAATTTGATTGCTTGGCTGGAAGTAATAGAATCTGGTTGATGAAAAAATCGATAAATATCCACGCGATTATTGTACCGATTACAACCCCAATTAATGCGTAAATAATTCTCCACCTTAGTTCTTCGAGGTGTTCGAGAAATGACATTTCAACTTCACTTTCAGTGGAATTTGGGGATTGCAATTTTTCCTTTTTGCTCACAATACCCACTTAACTATTTTGTAGTTGAGGATAAAGAGGAAACTTTGAGCAAAGTAATCCTACTTCTTTTTTAACTTCCTTAAGTTCAGACTCATTTTCCGAATTTTTAATTGCTCTATCAATAAATTGAGCGATTAACTTCATTTCATTTTCTTTCATACCGCGAGTTGTAACTGCTGGAGTTCCTATTCTTATTCCACTTGTAACAAATGGACTCTTAGTATCAAATGGTATCATGTTTTTATTAACAGTTATAGCCGCCATTCCAAGAGCATTTTCGATCTTTTTGCCACTTAATTCTTTCTTTGTAAGGTCAACTAACATTAAATGATTATCCGTTCCTCCAGAAACAATATCATACCCATAATTAATTAATTCATTTGCTAAGGTCTTAGCATTTTTAATAATTTGTTTAGTATAATCAGCAAAAGAATCCTGAAGCGCTTCGCCGAATGCAACAGCTTTAGCCATAATTACATGCATCAATGGTCCACCTTGAATTCCGGGCATTACCATTCCGTCCAAAACTTCCGACATTAATTTAAGTCTATCACCTTTAATTGTCTTAATGCCCATAGGGTTTTCTTTATCCTTACCAACAAGAATAACTCCGCCTCGCGGACCGCGAAGAGTTTTATGGGTTGTAGATGTAACAACATCGCAAAAAGGGAGCGGATTGTTTAATAATCCTTTGGCAATAAGTCCCGCCGGATGAGCCATATCGCACATTAATAATGCGCCTACTTTATCTGCAATCTCTCTAAACTTTGAATAATCCCAGTCACGCGAGTAAGCACTTGCACCCATTACAATTAGTTTTGGTTTTTCTTTCTTGGCAAGGTCTTCAATTAAATTATAGTCTAATAATTTTGTATCCCGGTTTAATGTATATGGAATAGCTTTATAAATCTGTCCGGAAAAATTAACCAATGAACCGTGGGTTAGATGTCCGCCATGGTCCAGACTAAGTCCGAGGATTGTATCACCGGGTTTAATCAGAGCCATATAAACAGCCATATTAGCTTGCGAACCGCTGTGTGGCTGAACATTCACATATTCGGCGCCAAAAAGTTTTTTCAATCTATCGCGTGCAATATCCTCTGCCATATCAACAAATTCGCATCCGCCATAATATCTTTTGCCCGGATAACCTTCTGCGTATTTATTGGTTAAAACAGAACCGGCTGCCTGAAGAACAGCCGGACTTACAAAATTTTCTGATGCAATTAATTCGAGGTGGGTTTCCTGTCGGTTTAATTCAAGTTTAGCAACATTCAAAACTTCGCCATCTACAGAAAGGTAATTAAACATAAGAACCTGAAAATTTTATTAAAAAATTTATTAAGGAACAGTTACACTTCTATCGATCCATGAATAGCAATGACCTTCAATTTTTACAGTATCACCCGATTTCAATTTTCTAAAGAAATAATCTTCTTTCATTGGTATTGAATTCTGCAGAGCTTTAACTCTGTCTGCAGAAGTAGAAGAAAATTGTCCGCCCATAGAAGCAGCTTTGCGGTAAGTATTTACTGCAAGTAGGTAAACACATTTTGCCATGAAATCAAAATCACAAAGTCTGGCAGCCTGTTCATATAATTGTGCTTCGATGAATACAGGATAATCCCAATTAGGATCCGCTTTCATTCCCCTTTGCAAATAAGTTCTTGATACAGATAATTGTTCCAATCTTTTATATATAAGAGCAAGGTTAACATAATTATCCCTGTTATCCGGCTGCAAGTCAATCAATTTCTTATAAGCTGAAATTGCTTTATCATTCATATCAAGTTTTTCGTAAACACTTGCAAGTTGTTTCCAGTAATTAATCACTTCAGGAGCTTTTGATGTTAAGAACTCAAGTGGAATTTTAGCTTGTTCATAATCCTGGGCTCTTAAACATGTAGAAGCATACTTCCATGCTTTTTCAAGGTTATCTTTATCAAATTCCCATGATTTTTTTGTAATGCTTACAAGTTCCGAGATATCTTCTGCAATACCTTCAAGCTTTTGATTCCAAATAGGATTGTCCGGATCAGTTTCTGCAAGTTTTGAATAAAGGTCAAGTGCTTTTAGTTTATAGTCATTATTATCACTTGCATTGGCAATGTATAGCATGCCTAAATGGTCTTTGTAAAAATTATCAATATTTGAATCGAGTGATAATGCATATTCATAAGCTTTAATTGTTTCATCTGGGTTAGCTTTAAGCCAAGTCTCCATTACATATGCTTTTCTGATAGTGTAATGACTTTCATTTTTAGGTTCATATTTAATTGCACGATTATAAAAATAAATTATGGTATCATTCAGCATTTTAATTTCACTTCCCGATACTTTCATACTATCATGCATATACCAGAGAATATCTTCCATTTTAGGAAATATTTTATATCGCAACCATGGTGTTGGATCTGAATTAATAATTTTCCATCCATAATCAATAGCGGTTACGTAATCCTTGTTCTTATGGTATTCATTAAACAAGCTGAAAGTAGCTTGATCATTTTGTGCTTTAATAACAAGGCTGGAAGCGAATCCAAGTATCAATGCGAATGATAAAAATTTTCTTTTCAAAGTAATGTTCCTTCTATTAATTATCTTTCCGTTTGGATAAACCAAAGCTCTCCGATGCTCAAAGTTATGGAAAATTTATAAAAATTTTCACTTAATAAATTATTTTCTTTTGTCCCTCTTTTCCCAAATTGGAATCCAAAATCAAGAGTATTATCAAAACCAATCGGCATTGAAAAACCGGTATATAATGAGATCTGATCAATACCCTTTCCATTTATTGTATATTGAGTCTGCTCAAAGCTTAAACCGCCTCTTAACATAACCTGTTCCCAGAATGATTGTGACCTGGGTTCGGGGTTACGGTATTCAACACCCAGACTGTATTTGGTTAAGTCTCTCATTACATTAAGTGTTCTTCCGCCAGCATCAAATTTACTTGTCTGCTGGAATAAATAATCTGCTGTAAAGTTTAATCCATTGCTAAGCGATAATGAGAGTCCTGCACCAAATCTTGCAGGTAGATTTGTATTCATCGAACCAGTGGAAGTTTCAATATCACCTAATAATGTTGATGAAACATCTGTAGTATCGGTATTCATTCTCGATTTTGTAGAATAAACAATTCCTAATCTAAAATCCTTAACTGCTTCTGAACCGAATAACTGTGCGATATTAGGTGAAATTATTCCCATTGTAAATCCTAAACCGTTATAACTGTAATTACGGGAGAAGGATGCGCTTATTAATTCTGATTCAGGACCGAAACCTACAGAAGAGAGATGTTCAATTTTACCATTGTAATAATCCAACGAGGCACCAACAGCAAATTCAAGCGGAAGTCTAAAAGAGAATCCAAGGAAAGCTTTGGATAAACCGCCATCACCTTTATATCCGGCTGTATATGAACCGCCTATTGGATCTGTATCATCATAAGTTACATCATAATTAACATTTGAATAAGGGACGATACCGGTTGCAAAACTAAAACCTAATTCTCTATCGATAGGAAATCCGAACATCATTCCGGAAAAAATTGTTTGTACGTGAAATACTGACTCACTATTGGATGAGATTCCATTACCATGAGTTATTATTCCGGTTTCAAATCTGGAAAGTCTCATTTTATTCCAGCTGGCGGGATTAAGATAATTTAAGTAATCAATGTCGGTTGTAGCAATTCCTAATTCTCCTAATGCTAATCTTCTTGCAGAAAATGAAAAAAAGTAGTCACCCAATCCAAACCGCGAATAAATTGAACCTCCGGAAGGTAAAACCTGTGCCGGCAATAAAATTAATAAGAATACTATGATCTGTTTTATTTTCATTAGTTATTTCTTTTGTATGTAAACAATTTTAAGTCTTGGTCTATTAATTACTTCAGCAGCTTTACTACCGTAAATTGCCAGTCGCGCTAATGATCTTTGTTCATCTGTTAAAGATAACATCATACCTTGATTTACATTCGTATCACTCGAAGAGATCCATTTTTGAATAAGCCATGTAATTTCACCACTATAGATATTTTTATCTCTCTTAAGTACAGATACAATTAAACTATCACCTGATAATTCTTTGCTTACACTGTCTTTTAGTGCTCTTACATCTATTGAATCCGATAATGGTTGTCCGTTGATAGATTTAAGTGTATCAATAGTAAGCTCAATCTTAGCACTACTTATAATTATATCCTTCGGAAGAGATGCAATATTGAACGATAAAAATCCTCTATTCGTCAATCCGCCTTGAAGATAGATATAACCAGGTTGTTTAGGAAATGAACCTGTTACTACATGAACATCCATATATGGAGTTGAATTGAGAGAATCGATTTTAGAATTCTGCTCATACTGAATTTTTAATGTAGGTAAATCTGAAGTAATTGTTTTGCCAAACGCAATAAAACCAATAAATCTTTGGGTATTGGCGGTAGGTTTCATTAACAATCCATAATTCTTTGGAGCTGAAAGGGTATCAACTCTATACTTAAGCCACTGTTCAATTACTTCTGGCTCAATATCAAATTTTAATAAAGTATCAACAATAACTTTTGAAGAAGCAACATTTTTTGAATCGTAAGTAAGCAGAGCAAGACTGTCTTTATCGAATCCGGTTGAAGTCCAGTTCTTTCTTATTTGATGCAAAGTAAAGTCGAAATTCTGAGTTTCATCGCCAAGCTTATAAGCCCGCCTCATTTCCATCCAGGCTTTCTTTATTTTTACCTTATTAGATTTATAATAGATAATCATTGAATCAGCAAATGCAGGTGAAAATTGCATAAGTACAACAGACTCCAGATTAGAATTTTTTCCTAATATAATATAAGGTGAAGTTCCAAGTTTAATTTTGGCTTCGAAAGAAGATGATGACTGGTTAATCGGTGTTTCCTTTGAATCGAGCTGCTTAAATTGAATTTTACCATCCTGGGGTAATAGATTATAACCAACTGAAGTTGGTTCATCGTTACAACTGGCAAAAAGCAAAATAAGTAAAGGAATAAAGGACAACTTCAAAAATCTATTCAACTGCGTTCCTCCAAAAAATCTTTAACAATAAAATCGCAAGCTTCAATGAAATTAGCGGCTACAAAATTGGGCTTTTTCTCAAGATTATGCAAGACATTAATTTCTGTATTATCCCCGCTATAATTAACTAAAATTGTTTTAACACCGGCATTTATTCCGCATAATATATCGATGTTCTTATCTCCAATCATATATGACTTGCTTAGATCAATATTCAAATCTATTGAAGCTTTTACAATCATATAAGGAGATGGTTTCCTACATTCTGAATCTTCTTCGGAATTAAAGTCAGGATGAAAGGGACAATAGTAAAAATTATCGATGCCGGTTCCATAATCTGATAACAAACTGTTGATTCTATTATTAATAGCATCAACATCATTGTGAGTAAGAATTCCATAAGCAATTCCGGCTTGATTAGAAATTACAACTATCTTGAAGTTGTATTGATCCTTTAACCTTCTTATTCCTTCAGCAACACCGGGATATAATTTAACCGAATCGGGGTCTTTGATGTAACCTGTATCGTAGTTTATCGTTCCGTCTCTGTCTAAAAAAACTGTATGATTATGATGTTGCATTAATTAATCGGTAAGTTTTTTATACAGGTCAAGATATTTTTTTGCAGAGTTCAACCAGGTAAAATTCGACTTCATTCCATTTTTCATAATTGTCTGCCAAGTTTCTTTATCGGTCGAATAAATCTTAATTGCTTTTTTAATCTCAGCTATCATATCTGCTGCGGTATATTTTTCAAAAGCAAAACCATTTCCCGTTTTGTTCTTTAGATTAAATGGTTGAACAGTATCTGCTAATCCACCGGTATTGCGGACAATTGGGACAGTTCCATACATCAGACTGTACATTTGATTCAATCCGCAAGGTTCAATTTTGGAAGGCATAAGAAACATATCTGAGCCGGCTTCAATAAGGTGAGCTAATTCCTCATCGAAACCAATAAAGCATGAGAAGTTATTATGATACTTGGAAGCAGCGCTTGTAAAAAGTTTATGATATTTTTTATCGCCCGTACCAAGAAGAATAAGATGCATATTAAGCTTCATTAACTGAGGAAGTGCTTTCTCAAGAAGATCCAATCCTTTATCTTCGAAGAGCCGGGAAATCATTCCAATTACAGGTACTTTTTCGTCATACTTAAATCCGAAATTATCGGCTAATGCTTTTTTATTTTCTTTTTTGAATTCAAGATTCTTAACAGAATATTTATGAGCAATTTTATTATCAAGTTCCGGATTCCAGATAGTCTCATCAATTCCATTAATTATTCCATACATATCTTTCTTTCTTTTACATAATACATCTTGCAATCCTGCGCCAAAATCTTTTTTAAGACATAACTCTTTTGCATATGTTTCACTTACAGTTGTTATCATATCAGAATAGACTAACCCGGTTTTAAGAAAGTTAACCTTACCTTTATGAAGAACCCCTTTTTCACTTTCTAATTCCTTAGGTAATCCGGTCTTAGCAAAAGTAGGTTTGGCAAAGTTGCCCTGGAAAGCTAAATTGTGAATTGTAAACAAGGTTTTGATCGGAGTAAATAACGGATCTTTTGGATAGATTGTTTTTAGATACGCCGGAACCAATCCTGTTTGCCAATCATTACAGTGAATTACATCGGGAGCCCAGCCCAATTTGGTAATTAATTCGAAAACAGCTTTCGAAAGGAGAATAAACCTTTCATCATTATCAGGGTAATCATCACCTGTAAGAGGATCAGAATAGAGAGAATGCCGGCTTCCAAAATATTCGGGGTTATCTAAAAAGTAAATTTGAACACGTGTTTTAGGACCAATTAAAAATGACGACCGGAGAGAAAATATTACTTCCTTTTCACCGATATTTATTTTTATGTCTTTTAACCTTACCACTTCATGAATTTTATATTTCCTTTCGTCTATTGCACCATATTTAGGAACAACAATTCTAACCTGGTGACCTAATTCCTGTAATTTTTGGGGTAAAGCCGAAGAAACATCTGCCAAACCACCTGTTTTAATAAATGGAACTACTTCTGATGTAACAAAGAGGATTTTATACTTTGAAGGCATTTTTGGTTTATCCCTTACTTTTCAATAGAGCAAAAATACTAAAATTGAAGCTTTTGAACAAAAAGAATAGAAAATAAAGTCCTGAATTATCTATTTTTGAATGTGAGATGAGAATGAATTAACCCGGAAATAATTTAACAAATGAGAAAATTGCTAAAATCACCCGTTCAAATCATTACTGTCGATTCAAAGGGTAAAAACTACAAACGCGGTAAAGATGCAGCTAATATTTTACCGTTAAACGAGCACTCGATAATTATCGAAGATAAAATTATTAAGGATATTATTCCGAATTCCAGTGTTAAGAAATATACATTCGATCAGACTATTAATTGCGAAGGATATATTGTTTTACCCGGGTTAATTGAATGCCATACACATACTGCATTTGCAGGTTCACGATCCAATGAATTTTTAATGAGACTAAATGGTGCTACATATGAACAGATTGCAGAATCCGGAGGTGGAATAATATCAACTGTAAAAGCTGTCCGACAATCATCTTTTGAAGAACTAATAAAAATTATTAAACCGAGAATAGACTTTTTTATTTCTCAGGGTGTAACAACGCTGGAGATTAAGAGCGGTTACGGATTGAGTTACTATGATGAAATAAAACTTCTACAAGTAATAAACTATTTTAAGAAAACGTTGCCGATAGAAATTATTCCGACATTTCTTGGAGCACATACTTATCCACCAGAATATAAAAACGATCATAAAAAATATCTTAAAATAATTTCTGACGAATTACTTCCCTTCATAATTCAAAACGGACTTGCGGAATACATTGATGCTTTTTGTGAAAGCAGTGCATTCAGTGCAAATGAAGTAGACCAGATTTTTACCAGGGCGGTTAAACTTGGTTATAAGATAAGACTTCATACAGAACAGTTTAATAATATAGACGGACTTGATGTTGCACTTAAGCACAATGCTCTTTCTGTAGATCATCTTGAGGTTATAAAAGAATCGGATATACAAAAATTGAATGATAGCCAAACAGTTGCTGTTCTGCTACCCGGTGTTTCGTTCTTTCTCGATTACCAATTTGCACCGGCAAGAGAATTAATAGATAATAATGCCATTGTTGCTTTATCTACCGACTATAATCCCGGTTCTTCAAATATCTCTAACCTTCATTTAATTATGAGTCTTGCAGTTTTAAAAATGAAAATGACTGCAGAAGAAGTGATAAGCGGTGTTACTATTAACGCTGCTAAAGCACTGGATATTAGCAAGAGAACCGGCAGTATCGAAATAAATAAACAAGCCGACTTCTCATTATTCAAGGCAAAAGATTATTCTGAAATAGTATATAACATTGGACAAAATCTTAATGAAATAACAATAAAGAATGGCGAAATTATTTACAAAAGAAATCCGGAGTAATAATGACTACAAATAAGCAAAAAATTATTGAATGCGTTCCAAATTTCAGTGAAGGTAAAGATTTAAAAACATTCGATGTAATTAAAGAAGCTATCGACAAAACAGAAAATGTAAAACTACTAAGTCTTGAACCGGATGCCGATTATAACCGTGTTGTTGTTACTTTGGCCGGAAACGAGGAAGGAATATTAAACGGCGCTGTTAATGCATGTAAAGCTGCCGCCGGATTTATTGATATGACAAAACATAAAGGTGAACACCCCCGACTCGGCGCTATTGATGTAGTCCCCTTTGTTCCTGTATCTAATGTTACGACAGAAGAGTGTGTAAAGATATCCGAAAAATTTGCAGAAATTATTTCGAAAGAATTAAATGTACCTGTTTATTTATATGAATCAGCAGCAAGAACACCGGAAAGAAAAAGTTTATCAAATATTCGTCAGGGCGAATATGAAGGTCTTGAAGCAAAATTGAAAGATCCGAACTGGGCACCTGATTATGGCAAACCGGTTTTTAATCCCAGGCTTGGTGCAATTGTAACCGGCTCAAGATTTTTCCTTATTGCTTATAATGTTAATATAAATTCTATCAATGTAAAATATGCTAAAGAAATTGCTGAAATACTTAGAGAGAGCGGCTACTCAAAAAGAGATGAAAATGGTAACTTGATAAAGGTTGACGGTAAAACAATAAAAGTACCCGGTAGGTTGAAAGAATTCAAAGGGATGGGAGTTTCTTTGGAAAAATATAATTGTACTCAAGTCTCAATTAATTTGACCAACTACAATGTTACTCCCATGCATGTAGCATTCGAAGAGGTTAAGAAAGAAGCTAATAGATTAAGCGTGGAAGTTAATGGAAGTGAAATTGTAGGGCTGGTTCCATTGGAAGCATTGCTTCAAGCCGGAAGATATTATACAGATGGCAAGGAAACCGACGAAAAGAAATTAGTCCAATCAGCAATTGATCACCTTGGATTAAATTCACTAAACCCATTTAAGCCGGAAGAAAAAATAATTGAATACATGATCTAACCTTACAAAAAGTTTGTTATAAAGAAGGAGGAAGAATGAACTTAAATAAGAATTTGCAAGAGTATTTTGATGAATTATCATCTAGTTCTCCAACACCGGGCGGAGGGAATGTATCAGCTTTATGCGGAGCTCTTGCATCAAGTTTAGGTACTATGGTCTGTAATCTGACTATTGGTAAAAAGAAATATGCTGATGTTGAACAGGAAATGATTTCTCTTAAGAATAAATTGGAAGTTTATCAGAAAGAATTTTTCGAACTTGCCCAAAAAGATAATGAAGCATTCGATAAGGTTATGATGGCATTTAAACTCCCAAAGGAATCGGATGAGGAAAAAGAAGTACGCAATTCTAAAATTGAAGAAGCCACAATAAATGCTGCGGAGGTACCATCGGAAGTAATGCGTAAATGTTATGAATTGCTTCCATTATTAAAAACAATAGCTGATAAAGGGAATAAAAATTCACTTTCCGATGCCGGTGTTGCAATAGCTCTTACACGAACATCAGTTCAGGGAGCTTATTTAAATGTACTCATCAATTGCAGTTCATTAAACAACCAGACTATTGCAGAAGAAATAAGAAAGCGTGCAAATATTATTTTCGAAGAGATTGATAAAAGATCCGCACAAATGTTAGAAATAATAACCAAATCATTTCTGCCGGCATGATCAAAAAAATACTGATACTGTTTTTTATTCTCTTTAATATAATTTCTGCACAGAATCAAAGAGTGTTACAAGGAATTGATGTTCTTGAAAGAGATGATTTTTCTATTTTAGAGAACAAACGCATTGCTCTAATCACAAATCAAACCGGAGTAAATAAAAAATTAGTATCAACAGTCGATCTGCTTTCAAAAGCAAAAAATGTTGAACTGGTTGCAGTATTTAGTCCCGAGCATGGGTTTAGAGGCATAGGCAAAGCCGGAGAAGCAATAAACGATTTTATTGATAGTACTTCGGGCATTAAATATTACTCGCTCTATGGAAAACGGAACAAACCTACTCCGGAAATGCTTAAAGACGTTGATGCTTTAGTTTATGATATTCAGGATATCGGCTGCAGATCTTATACTTATATAAGTACGCTTGGACTTGCCATGGAATCTGCAGCAGAGAATAATAAAGAGTTTATTGTACTGGATAGACCGAATCCGTTAGGAGGAATTAGAATTGAAGGGAATGTTGTTGAAGATGGTTTTACTTCTTTCGTAAGCCAGTATAAAATTCCTTATGTATATGGATTAACATGCGGTGAATTAGCAAAGATGTTAAATGAAGAAGGGATGCTGACCAACAAAGTTAAATGCAAACTTAATGTGGTTAAAATGGTTGGATGGAAAAGATGGATGCACTACGACGATACAGATTTGATCTGGGTACCAACTTCCACAAACGTTCCATATAGTTTAACACCATTTTATCTTGTAAGCTCAGGGGTTCTCGGTGAATTAGTAACTATATCGATTGGAATTTCATACACGCTACCATTTCAAACTTTTGCAGCCGAATGGATTAATGCCGATACTCTTTCAGCTTATTTGAATGCATTAAATTTACGAGGAGTGAAATTCAGGCCTATTTCATACAAAACAAATTATGGGATCTGGCTTGATAAAGTTCTGAACGGAGTTCAGGTTCACATTACTGATTTTCATAAGGTGAATCTGTTAGACCTTCAATTCTATTTTATGGAGATACATAACAAATTATATCCATCAAAAAGAATATTTGAATTAGCCGATTCAACCAGATTGAAAATGTTTGATAAGGTAATGGGAACCGATAAGATTAGACTCGATTTTTCAAAGCGGTATAAATTTGATGATATAAAATCTTACCTGAGGAAAGATATCAAATCATTCAGAGCGCTCTCAAAGAAATATTATCTTTATGATTAGTACTCAATACTAACGTCAACAATCGGCCAGCGCGCTCTAAGGTTTAGTGTATCTGGATAAAAAGTAAACTTCTCAGCATAAACTAAAGGTTTGACTGAACCGGCATCGTACTTAATATTTTTATTCTTGTCTATAAAACTGCTTAATAAATATTTACCGGGAAGAATTTTAGTAAGATTAAAAGTTTTGTCCTTGTTT
>JAGXSM010000068.1 GCA_018333725.1 Melioribacter sp.
CTCAACATCCTTAAAAGTGTTGTTACCGCTTATAAATGATTCTGATGCCGGACATGTAGGACAATTAGATTGACGGTTAAATATTTTTTGGTAGCAATTCCCCGATTCACCTATCTCGTCTTTATTAGACATAATAATATTGTATTCGGAATCTATAACATAAATCTTATCAGTAATTGCTTTAAAAAATGTATTGAGGTTTTCTCTTTTCTGATGACACTCTTCGGTTAGTTTCATCAGAACATCATTCTTTGCTGTAAGAATTTTTTGCTGCTTCTCGAGGTTGTGTGTCCGTTCTTCTTTTTCAATTTGAGTAGAAATCTTACCGGCTATTTCATCAATAAGTTTCTGTTCTTCAATTAAAAAGCCGAGATTCTTTTTTGTATGAACACAAATTCTTCCTTTTTTTTCATTGCCAACCGATATCTCTGCACACAATAAATCGTGCATCTCATTCGAGGGTATACTTTTAATACCATAATTGCTACTACCGATTTCAATTGTTACAAAAGTCTCTTCCGGGAATTGGAAAGCACGTCTTATAATTTCTGTACAATTTTCGAAAACTTCCTTTAGTTTCTCCGACTTATCAAGTTCCTTTGTGATTTCATAAAGACATGTTAATTCTTTAACACGCTCTTTTAATTGAAGTTCAAGGCTGGTGATGTGATTGAATTCCTCTTCAAAACCGATTATGAACAAACCATCGTTAAATGATTGCGATGGAACAATAATAATTCTTCTGTCTGAATCAGGAATATTAAGCAGCGACGGTTGATGACTTAGCTTTGTTTTTTCAAGAGAATTTTTTAAGCTGTTTAAGAATGGAGTATTTTGAGATAGATCAGGAAAAATAATATTACTAACGGCAAGTGAATTGTTGAATGACCCGCCGCAAAAAAGGAGAGTGTAATTATAATCTATAATTGCAATATTATCACACAACTCTTTAATCAGTTCATAATCACTTAAACCTGATGTAACCATACTAAACAAGTTTACTTTTTACATTACTAAAATAGTAATTCTCCTGATAATGAATAACAGGTTTAACCGGGTCGAAAGTAGAAAGATCTATTTTTGTTGCGGCAAAATTGATTACCTGTTGATTATATCCGTTGTTAAAATATTCCTTTATCCAGGATTTATTAATCCCACCGTATTTATAATACCGGTTTACTCTCCGTATTTCATTCATAATTTCATCAACGGAATTAAAGTTGAATTCTTTTGAAAAATATCTGGCGAGTTTTACAATTATACTCCAGTTCTCATAATCATGTAAACCGCTAATAATACGTGGGGCAAGCTGAACAATATTATCGCACCTTGTGAAACTTCCGGATTGTTCTATATAGGTTGCCGCCGGTAAAATAACATCTGCTTCGGCTGTTGTATCAGTATGGAATGAATCGCATACTACCATAAATTCTATACCACTAAAATATTTTTTATTATTTCTAATGATAAGAGGATCTTCACCAAATATTAAAATTGCTTTTATTTCACCACGTCTTAATTTTCTTGCAAGGTCAGTATCAACAAAAATGTTTGTCAGGTCTATGTTCCAGGTTTCGCTTATTCGCTTAATTTCGTTAACCTCAGACTGTTTAACATAACCAGGTAAATACCCGGGAGATGAACCCATCTCCGAGAATCCAACAGAGTTATTGAATTCGCGCAATATGATAATACCATTATCGGGTTTACCGATTCTTCCTGTAAGATGTAGAAAATTGCCGACTGATTTTATGTCGTTAATCGATTTATCTGAAGTAGAATCCAGGTTGGAAATAAAAATTATATTAGCATTGATATTCGTAAGACAATTAAGGAATTCGGAATATTTTTCCTTATCAAGTTCACAATACCTGTAAATATCTTCCTCTTTAGTCTCTGCAAGTTCCTTTTGTAATTTATTTACATCGGTTTGATGTCTGCTTAAGAAATGGTGATCAACTACATTATCTGCAATACATCGTTTAATAAGATTATTTATTAGAATTGTATTAGTCCCCTTCTTAGTATCGATCCACAGATCGGCATATTTAGCAAGACTTATTTCCGATGAATTAATTAATATAAGTTTTGCTCCCTTTTTCTGTGCAGCTTTAATCTTGAGCTCCATCACAAGATTTTCATCGGATAAATTGGAATTGATTACAACAATAACATCGGCATTTTTAATTTCGTCCATAGTGACTGTTGAAGAAGTAAATCCGGCAATATCATCAAGACTATTTTGCTCAAACCCGTAGAGCATATTCGAGAAACTTGAGATATTATTATTATTTAATCCGACACGTGCAAATTTCTGTAACAGATATAACTCTTCATTCGAAAGTTTTGGAGAAGCCATTATTGCAACCGAATCTTTTCCATATTCATCTATAATTGATTTCAGTTTGAGTTCCACATAAGGTAATGCTTCATCAATTTTCACATTATAAATCAATCCATGTTTTCTAACCATCGGGTTCAGTATTCTATTCTTCTCTAATAGATATCTATAACCGAATCTTCCTTTACTGCAAAGGAATCCGTCGTTATGGGAGTTTTTTATTGAATCGGTAGTATTGGCAACATAGAAAATTTCATCATTAATTTTCTTTAAGTTGATTTTGCATCCTATCGAACAGAAATTACAAATTGTTTCATTATTCTCTTTTGGTAATGTCCCAAGAATTTTGAATGGATATTTTTCGCTTATTGCTCCTGTGGGACAGGCATCAATACAATTACCACAACCGATACAATTTGTATCTGATAGAGCTTTTTCCATTGCCGGTTTAACAACCGATTTGAAACCCCTATAAACAAATCCGAGCGCAGAAACCTTTAGAACTTCTGCACATGTTCTAACACATCTTCCGCAATTGATACACTTATTAGGATCCATCAAAATAAAGGGATGTCTTCCATCAACTAAATATTTTTTTGTTTCGCCAACAAACTCTGAAATATCGATATTGTATTCATCGCAGTATTTTCTCAACTGGCAGTCAGAATATTCAGAGCATCCACATTCAAGGCATCTTCCGGCTTCAAACTGGCATTGAGTTTCTGAAAATCCTAATTCAACTTCCTGAAAATTATGAGTGCGGTCGGTAACAGAGATTTCTTTCATCTTTTCGCGTGCTAATTTTTTTACATGCTCAAACTCTCTATCGGTTATCTTAGTTAATTTATTTTTAAGACTGTAATATTTAGTGGAAGACTTATTGACATGACCAGTCTGGAAATACCCCATAATTGATTTAGCTGCTTTTTTACCTTGTGCAATCGACATTATAGCAGTTAAAGGACCAGTAACAACATCTCCTCCGGCAAAGACACCGGGGATTGACGTTTCCATAGTATCGTTATCAACATGAACGGTTCCCCATTTTTCGAGTGAACAATCATTATCAAATTTAACGAAACCTGTATCAACGGCTTGTCCAATTGCACCTATCAGGAAATCGCAATCGATTATAAATTCCGAACCCGCTTTAGGAACCGGTTTAGGTCGTTCACCCGGTTTACCTTCAACAAGTTCCATCTTCAAACATTCAATCGCTTTCAGCTTATTATTATCTGCGATAATCGATTTAGGATTTGTAAGGAACAAGATTTCAATACCTTCTTTCTGTGCCGCTTCAATTTCTTCATGATTAGCCGGCATCTCGTGAATACTTCTTCTGTAAACAATCTTAACTTCTTCAGCACCGCATCTTAAAGCTGTTCGGGCTGCATCTATAGCGGTATTGCCACCGCCCACAACTATTACTTTTCCATGTAATTGAGGAATGTAACTCAGTGTAATTTCTCTTAAGAAATCGATCCCTCTAAAGATTCCGTATATTCTATCTTCACCATCTAAACCAAGCTTACTTGCTTTATGCGCACCAACACCAATAAAAACAGAATCATAACCGCTTCTTAATAAATCTTTGATGCTAAAATCAATTCCCAATTCAACATTTGTTTTAACCTCAACACCAAGACTTAAAATCCAGTTGATCTCTGTATCAAGAATTTTTTTTGGAAGCCGGTATTCAGGAATTCCATACCTAAGCATTCCGCCAAGTTTGGGTAGTTTTTCAAATATAGTAACCGAGTAACCTTCAATAGTTAAATAATATGCACATGATAATCCTGAAGGACCGCCTCCGATTACTGCAACTTTCTTATTTTTTCTCTCCTTTAAAACCGGTTTCCATTTATGAACTGCATCTTCATCAGCAATAAATCTCTTGAGCGCATTTACAGCAACGGGTTCATCTATAATATTTCTTCTGCATGCTGTTTCACAATCGCGGACACAAACACGACCAATAGAAAGTGGAAGCGGATTGTTTTCCTTTACAAGTTTAAGTGCTTCTTCATATTTGCCCATTGATATAAGTGCAATATAAGTTTGTGCATCTACTCCGGCGGGACAATTATTTTTACAAGGACCTATACAATCGGCATAATGGTTAGACATTAATAATTCCAATGCCGTTTTTCTCGATTCAACTACGGTTTTACTGTGCGTCAATATTTTCATTCCATTTTGAATCATCGTTGAGCAAGAAGGGACAAGCTTATTCATACCCTCGATTTCGACAACACAAAGGAAACACGATGTAAAATGTTCGAGCCGGTTATCATGGCAAAGTGTTGGTATTTCATCAATTTTATTTTCGTTAACTACTTCAAGAATAGTTTTACCGGGTGAAGTAATAATTTCTTTACCGTTTATAGTTATGTTTATTTGTTCCATGGCTGAGTCCCCATAAATTATACTTTGATTATTGCATCAAGCTTGCATGCGTCATAGCATTTACCGCACTTTATACACAAACTTTCATTTAACACCGGTATTTCTTTTTTATTTCCTGTAATTGAACCGGTTGGACATGCCTTTATACATACACCGCAACCTTTACAGTATTCCAGGACTATGTGATAAGTAATAAGAGATGGACAATTATGAGCAGGGCATTTTTTATCGAAGATATGGGCTTCATACTCTTCTCTAAAATATTTCAATGTTGTTAGCACAGGATTGGGAGCTGTCTGCCCAAGTCCGCAAAGGCTTGCCATCTTAATTTTTTGAGCAAGATCCTCCAAGAGAAACAGATCTCGTTCTTTTCCATTACCATCTGTAATTCTCTCAAGAATTTCTAGCATACGCTTTGTTCCGATACGGCAGAATGTACATTTACCGCACGATTCAAGTTGAGTAAAATTCAGGAAATATTTTGCGAGATCAACCATACAGGTTGTGTCATCAAGAATTATAAGTCCGCCAGAGCCCATAATAGCGCCGGTTTTAGTAATTTCATCATAATCAATTTTAAGATCGCCCATACTTGCCGGAATACATCCCCCTGAAGGACCGCCCATTTGAACAGCTTTAAATTTTCTGTTATCTTTTATTCCGCCGCCAACATCAAAAATAATTTCATTTATTGTCATGCCCATCGGAACTTCTACAAGACCTGTTCTTTTAACTTTTCCGGCAAGTGCAAATACTTTTGTTCCTTTACTTTTTTCTGTCCCCATCGCAGCAAATTCCTGCAAGCCATTTAGAATTATCCATGGAACGTTTGCATAAGTTTCTACATTGTTGATGTTGGTAGGTTTACCCCATAATCCTTTTTGAGCCGGAAAAGGGGGACGTAATTTGGGGACACCGCGTTTCCCTTCGATTGACGACATAAGTGCAGTTTCTTCTCCGCATACAAATGCACCGGCACCCTCTTTTATTTTGATATCAAAATTGAAATGAGAACCAAAAATTTTCTCACCCAGTAATCCTCTGCTGCGGCATTGATTAAGTGCATTCCTGAGGCGTTTAATTGCGAGCGGGTATTCGGCTCTGCAATAAATAAATCCTTCATCGGCACCAATTGCATATGCGGCAATCATCATTCCTTCCAGTACAGAGTGAGGATCACCTTCAAGAACACTACGATCCATAAATGCGCCCGGGTCACCTTCATCGGCATTACAGATAACATATTTTTTATCTGATTGTGTAGATTTGGCAAATTTCCATTTTAATCCGGTTGAAAATCCTCCACCTCCTCTACCACGCAATCCGGAATTAATAATTATGTCAATTACTTCATCCCGCGTGTACTTCTCTATAACTTTCTGTATCGCCTTGTAACCATCATTGGCAATATATTCATCAATTGAAGATGGGTTTATTACTCCGCAGTTTCTAAGTACAATCCTTTTCTGATTTTTAAAGAATGATTCTTCTTTAGAAAATTCATTACTCTTAATAATCCAGTCATTAACCGGATTACCATTAATTAAATGATCGTTTATAATTCTACCGACTTTATCAACAGTAACTTTAGAATAGAGGACATCATTCTTGTCATCTTCAATTTCAACTAGAGCTTCTTCATAGCACATACCCATGCAACCGGTTTCTGATAATTCCGCATCAATATTTTTCAGTTTTAGTTCTTCTTTAAATTTTTCGAAAACCAGTTGACCACCGGCAGAAATTCCGCAAGTTCCAAGTCCAACTTTAATTTTTTTCATATTGAATCCTTGCTTGTTCATTCGATTTAATTTTCTTTAGTGTCTTTTTAATTTTTTCGCTTGTAAGATTTCCGTGAGTTTCATCGTTAATCATCATAACAGGTGCAAGAGAACAGCAGCCCAGGCATGCAACAGAAAGTAATGTGAACATTCCATCTTCTGTTGTTTCTCCAACTGTAATTCCGAGTTCATCATTCAGGACGGATAGAACAGTTTTTGCACCATTAACATGGCACGCAGTTCCTTCACAAATTCTTATTAGGTTTTTACCAAGCGGTTTAAGCCGGAACTGAGCATAGAAAGTAATTACTCCGTAAATTTCTGATGCTGGAATTTTAACAAGCTCGCTTATATAATGGATTACTTTTTCCGGTATATAGCCGTATGAATCCTGGGCAGATTGTAAGAGCGGAATAAGCGAACCATGCTGATGTCTTTTGTTGATAAGATCGATCTTAAAATTGAGGATCTCTTTTTTCTTTTCTGCAACTTCCAAATCTTCCATAATTATAACCCCTGTTTAAAATGAAATATGGTTACAGGTAATTACTTATTTAGTAATTACCTGCAGCCCGAAAGATTTTTTAATAACGGAAATACTTCCGTGTTATTCACTTTACATTTCGAATATGTTTATAATTGGATATTCCTTAACCTTCAAGACCCCATCAAGATTGATAATTTTTTTCTCGATTGTTTTATCAATCTCACTGAACTGTGAACCATAAACCATTAATATCAAATTGTAACTTCCATTTGTAAAGTCGCAGTAGAGTACGTTTTCTGTTAATCTTAGAACCGGGTAAACATGTTCAAGTTTTTCCCTGTCAACATCAACAAGTACATAAGAATAAACCGCCTTCTTAGAATCCCTCTCTTTGCTCATACCGGGCATATCTTCGAACATCGTAATTCCGGCAGCATTGATTATTTCTTTTATGCTTTCATCAAGTACAGGTATTCCTACCGGCAAATATTGGGAGGATTTAATTCCATCCAGATTTTTGATTTCGTTTTCGAATATCTTATGGCAATGTTCGGAAGTGTCGCTCTGGATTAGAAGGAAAATATCGATATCGCCTTTTGTTGCATCGCAATAGAGAACTCCTTCCATAAAGTAAAGTTTCTTATAGAGGTTAAAGAAATCAGCATCCTCCTTTACTTTAATAATTACATAAGCAGATGTAGTTTTAGATTCTTTCTTATCAACCGTTTCGGTATGTTTTTCTTTTGGTTTCACACTCAAAATCATATTAATCTTTTCGGTAATTTCTTCAGGAGTAAATGGTTTTTCGATAAGACCATCGGCTCTAAGTTCTTCCAGATCATCAAAATCCAGGTTATCTGCATAACCAGTTATGTAAAGCATTGAAGTATCAGGATATTTTGATTTTATGATCTTGCCCAGTTTAATTCCATTAATATCGGGCAGATTGATATCGACAAGAACAGTATCGAGGTTAATATCGTTTTTCTTATAGAGTTCTAATTTAGAAAGAGCAGAAAAACCGTTTTCACAAGGTTCTACATCATAACCCAACTGTTTTAGACCCAGAGATAATGACCGTCTTAATGATGCTTCGTCATCAATTAATAATATCCTCTTTTGCATGGTGGAACTCCTTTTGTAAAATCATTCTTTGATGTTTATTAAACAATTGTCATACCATATTAAAACCATCAATTTTTTTCTATTTTTTAAAGAAATTAAAATGTAGCTGTAAACTGAAGTGTAAGATTTTTTAATAGTATGTCTGTAAGTAATTGTTATGACGTTACTTAATGATTGATAATTTTTTTAACGTTTGTTGATTCAATAATAATAGGAGCCGAGCTCTTTATTTGGATAGGCAAAATCATATAAAGAGCAAAAAACTTTTTTTCAGTAAAAAAATATTTAATAATTTGCGAATGTTATTCTCCTGATAATCTAATATTTCTTACCTGATTATTAGAAAAAGGAATGAAAGTAAAACTTACGGAGTAAGAATGGCAAAGATACTAGTCAAGAAACAATTATCTAAAGATGTATTCTTAATGAGATTACATGCCCCTTTGATAGCAGAAGAAAGAGCTGCCGGACAGTTTATAATATTACAAATAGATGATGATTATGGTGAGAGAATTCCACTTACAATTGCCGATGCAAGTATTGATGAAGGTTCAATCACTATTATTTTCCAGGTTGTAGGCAAAAGTACTTTACAATTATCACAAATGGATACTGGTGATGAAATACCCACAGTAGTTGGCCCTTTAGGAAAACCAACACATATAGAAAAGTTTGGTACGGTAGTATGCGTGGGCGGTGGAATTGGAGTAGCTCCACTACATCCAATTGCACAGGCGCTAAAAAAAGCCGGCAATCATGTTATAACAATTATTGGTGCTAGGAACAAAGATTTGATAATTCTTGAAGAGGAAATGAAATCTATTGCCGATGAGTTTATTTTATGTACCGACGATGGTTCCTATGGTAGAAAAGCATTGGTTACAGAACCACTTAAAGAAGTTTGCGAAAGAGATACAAAACCAAATATGGTTATTGCAATCGGTCCACCGATTATGATGAAATTCTGTTCCGAGACAACGAGACCTTACGGCGTATTTACACAAGTATCATTAAATACAATTATGGTAGATGGAACTGGAATGTGCGGCGGTTGCAGAGTGAATGTTGGAAAGGAAGTAAAATTTGTTTGCGTAGACGGACCAGAATTCGACGGTCATTTAGTTGACTTTGACAACATGATGTCACGATTAAATTCATATAAAAAAATAGAACAGGAAGCTCATTCATGTTTTATGGAACAGGAAATTAAACAGCGCGAGGGACTTTTATGAATCATCATACGCCCGAACAGTTAACAGAAGAAGCAAAAAAAATAATTGTAGAGTATTTAGATAAAATAGATGATATGAAACCCAAGGAGAGAATTAAAATTCCTCCACAGGAAATGCCTTCTCAGGATCCAATTGTAAGAAGCTCAAACTTAGATGAAGTTGCTCTCGGTTATACGATTGAACAGGCAAGAATTGAAGCAATGAGATGTCTTCAATGCGTTAAAAAAACTTGCGTTGAAGATTGTCCGGTTCAGATTGATATACCACGCTTCATAAATCATATTGCACATGCAGAATTTGAAAGTGCTGCCGCTGTAATAAAAGAAGCAAGTCTGCTACCAGCAATTTGCGGTAGAGTATGCCCTCAGGAAACACAATGCCAATCCAATTGTGCAGTTGGTAAAGCGTTGAAAGATGTTGATAAATCTGTTGCAATAGGAAGACTTGAAAGATTTATTGCCGATTGGGAACGAGCAACCGGAAAAATTGCAATTCCGGAAGTAAAACCCGAAACCGGTAAGAAGGTTGCAATTGTTGGAAGTGGTCCGGCTGGATTAGTAGTTGCAGCAGACTGCAGAAGAGAAGGTCATCATGTAACAATATTCGAAGCATTTCATAAACTTGGCGGCGTATTACGTTATGGTATTCCGGAATTTCGTCTACCTAACGATATAATCGATAAAGAAATTGAAGTACTTAAAGCCATGGGTGTTGAGTTTAAAACAAACTTTGTTGTTGGACGAACAAGAAAGTTAACCGACTTAATAGAGAAAGACGGTTACCATGCAATTTTTGTCGGTACGGGTGCAGGTCTCCCGATGTTTATGGGAATTGAAGGTGAAAGTCTTGTAGGAGTTTTTTCTGCAAATGAATATTTAACACGCGCAAATTTAATGCGTGCTTTCGATAAAGGTCATGCTGATACTCCGATATATAATTCTGTAAATGTTGCTGTATTAGGAGGCGGAAACGTTGCAATGGATGCTGCAAGAATGGCAAAACGATTAGGTGCAAAAAATGTTTATGTAGTTTATCGAAGAACAGAAGTTGAAATGCCGGCCCGTAAAGAGGAAGTTGCACATGCAAAAGAAGAAGGAATTGAATTCTATTTCTTGCAGAATGCAAAAAAGATAATCGGTGATGAGAATGGTCGCGTTAAAGCAATGGAATGTTTAAGATATGAATTGGGTGAACCGGATCAATCCGGAAGAAGAAGACCTGTGGTAATTCCTAATAGTGAGTTTATATTAGATGTTGATACAGTGATTGTTGCGATTGGCAATGGAAGTAATCCATTGATAAGCCAGACAACGCCCCAGATGAATGTTAATAAATGGGGAAATATTATTGTTGATGAGACACAGAAGACCTCGATAGATAGGATATTTGCTGGAGGAGATATTGTACTTGGCGCAGCTACTGTAATTCTTGCAATGGGAGAAGGTAGACGAGCTGCTGCTTCAATCAATAAAATGTTGGCGGAGGAGATTGAAAAAGAGAAAGCTATTATAAATTGATTTTCCGTAGAGACGACTAGGTGAGTCGTCTCCGTTTTTAATTATGAATTTAGATTGGGAAATTTTTCTTTTAACATTTCTAATTGTTCTTTGGTTTGTCTTGTATTTTCCTCAATGCTAACAAAACATTCAATTAGCTGACCATTAGCGATAATAAGGTAACCCAAACCAACCATTAACAAACCCGATGCTAATGCCATAAAGCCGAGTGGCTTTGTAATCGCGTCTCCACCTATACAACTTACTAGACCCATAAACGCTATTAAGCCTCCTACCCAAATTACAATCTGTCCAACGGTATTCAGTGTTTTGCCAAGTGCAAGTAGAGTTTTGAAACGAGCGAAATCTTGATATTTTTTTTCTATCATAGCATGTCCCATAATTATTAGTTGAATTTATTTTACTTCCAGAACTCTACCGGTCAATAAATCAACTTCCACCCAATAACTTCTTTCTCCATCAGGCAATATATCCATCTTAGCAATAAATTTAGTTTCCTCTTTATTACTCCATTTAAAACTTTTTTCATCAACTTCAGCCCATTGATCTTTTTTTCGTAATACATGCTGCTGATTTTCTGCGCTAATATTATAAATAGTTCCTACCCCATCTCGTTCAGCTAATGGTAATGTTTTCACTTTTTTAGTTTCTAGATTTACACTTTGTAACAAACCAGAAGATGCATCATGTAGAATGGCATATTTGTTTGACTTAGACCAAAGAACCCAGTTTGCTGTGCCATATTTTGAATCATTAGCTTCTGATATTGACATATTTTGTATATCTAACAATTTAAAAATCTTAAAAGCACATTTATCAATATCAGCTACTTCGCAACCAGTAATAAATGCAAACCTTTTATTTGGACTCAGAGGAGAAATATATATAGCGGGGGGAATTGAAACTATTGGCTTATCATTTCCATAAATTTTAAAAATTATCTGCTCTAAAAACTTTCTCCCATTATAAAAAATGTAACCATTTTTAGAATATTCGAACCCATTCTTTTTTTTTCCAATTTTTAATTTTATCCAATCATCATTCTTTAGCTGACTAATTATTGATTTACTGCTTTTATTATCAAACAGTTCAGAAAATGATGCATAAAAAATACCTTCGTTGTTATCAACCAAGACACATTCACTATTAACGTGAATTAGTAACGCTTCTTTATTTAGTCCTTCACAAATTGTTTCTGAGATAAATCATAGTTTTCAGAAAAGTTTAGTTTAGTAATCATGCCGCTTCTAGGATTCTATAATGATTTAGATTTTCTTTTAATAAACACACCTTTTATCATCGCTTCAATACTAAGGTGGTAATCTAAGCCGGGCCACTCAATTCCGGTTTTTCTACAAATAAATCTGTAATTACCAATTTGTTCAATAGTGGCATTTTTTATAATTCATGATACCATCTTAACGGAGCTGTAATAATTCTGCCATCCTCCAGTTCAACGTTAATATAACTTGCATTAAATGAAACGTTTTTACCTCTTAAAGTATTCAACGGAATTATATTGGTTGTCTTGTTGAAGTATATAATTAGCTTTTCTGATTTTTTACATTTAGGAAGGAAGTTAGATAATATGCACTTGATTTTTTACCTCTGCAATAAATTCTTTCATCTCGTTAAACATTTGGACAACTTCCTCGTTATCATAAGTTATATATGAATCATAATCGCTTTTAGTTCTACGGT